>DONZ01000072.1:0-531 GCA_003512875.1 Desulfovibrio sp.
CCAATTCGAAAACCGTGCCGATACGTTGGATATGGCTTGCGAAAAGCGCAATGATGATACGGCCTTTGGTTTGCGTAAAAATTTTGTCAAGCCCTTCCCTGACCATGCTTTCGGAAGCGGAATGTCTGCGGTTTTCTATGTTTGTGGAGTCTGAAAGCAAAAGCTTTATTCCGTCTTTTGCGAAATCTTTTAAATCGGATTGCAGTGCGCAGGTGTTTTCAAGGGGATATTCTTCAGAAAATTCATCAAGTTTGAAATCGCCCGTGTATGCTATTTTTCCGATGGGGCTTTCAATAAAATAGGCATAACCGCCCGGAATGGAATGACAGACAGGAATCGCCTGAAACTTAAGCGAACCGATGGTTATGACATCATAGGTTTCCACAAGGATAAGGTTCGCCCTTTCAAGCAGTCCCCGTTCTGTGAGTTTGTGTTTGACCAAAGCAAGCGTAAAGGCGGAACCGTAAATATCGATATTTTTAACGATACGCAAAAGCCATGGCAGCGCCCCTATATGGTCTTCGTGCCCAT
>DONZ01000072.1:840-6124 GCA_003512875.1 Desulfovibrio sp.
CCTATATGGTCTTCGTGCCCATGGGTTAAAACAACTCCCAAGAATTTTTCCTTATTGTTGATTAACGATTCGAATGAGGGAATGACGGCATCGATCCCGTAGTGGCTGTCGTCGGGAAACATAAGTCCGCAGTCCATAAGGAACGTTCCTTCCTGACATTCCCATTTTTGACAGTTCAGACCGATTTCCCCAAGCCCTCCGAGCGGGTGTATGCGCAGAAATTTCTTATTCATGCTTGCTCCTGATGACAACCATACGGTATTTTTCCAAAAAAGACAAAACTTTTTCTTTTGCATTTTGTGTTTTTTCTCTGAAAAAAGAAAAAAATAGTGCTGTTTTTATTCTTGCCATAGTTTTTAATATATGTTAAAAAAAATAAAATTAATTAGGGTTGATAGTGGGTTTTCCTATGCTTAAACAAAAAAAAGAACTTTTTTATCTTGTTTTGCGTTCTATGAAAAATCTTAATCTTGCCACAAAGATAACGATTCTTCGTATTATTATCATTATCCCTGTTTTAATGCTTCTTTCTTTTGCCACAAAACTTACGTGTTTTATTGCGTGTGTGCTCTTTGTCGTTGCGGCGCTAAGCGATTTCATTGACGGTTATATCGCAAGACGCTACGGGCAGGTGACGAGCCTCGGCAAATTCTTGGACCCGCTGGCTGATAAATTCCTTATTTGCACTGCTCTTATTGAACTGGCTTCCCTTAATTGGATTCCCTCCTGGACTGTGCATATCATTGTCATCCGCGAACTTGCCGTTACGGGGCTTCGGGCGGTCGCCGCGGATTACGGCATAGTTTTGGCTGCCGACACGTATGGAAAATGGAAAACGACATTTCAGATTTTGGCTGTTATTCCCCTTATGCTGCATTATCCCTATTTCGGAATGGATTTGCATTTGATAGGCATGGTCTTGTTGTATGCGGCGGTCTTTTTTACCGTGCTTTCCGGATATAATTATTTTTATCAGTTTTGTGTCGATATGCATGGTAAGGAAGTGTGAGAGCGTATTTTATGAAAAAAACGGTTTCTTTATCTTTTTTTTGGAAAACATTGTTTTTGAGTTTCGCTTTGCTTTTGAACGTGACGCTCGGCTATCGTTTGCTTTTCAGCGAACAGAGCATTTTTTCATGGCAAGGCGTGCAGGAACATTATGCCGGTATGCAGCAGGAATTGAAAGCCATTCAGCAGAAACTCGCCTTTTTGAGCGAAGAAATCAGGCTTTTGCAAAGCGACAGCGGCTATATCGAGCGTGCGGTCCGGGAACGTTTGAATTTTGTGCGCGAAAATGAAATTTTATATGTTTTTGAAAAAAAACAATCTGTTCATTCCATTTGGACCGAAACGGAAGATGATTTGCTAAGTGAATAAGTTTGTGCTATAAAGAACTCGATGAAAGGTATGAATATGTCCGCAGATGATAAAACAGTGAAATATGCGAAACTGGAATGGTATAAAGAAGTTGTTTCTTTAGAACCGAATTCAAAGCTGTTTTTACCACTTGCACGGCTTTTGGCGGAGCTCGGGACTGAAGATAACAATGCGGATTTGATGAATGAGGCGTTTGAGGTTTTGCGCCGCGGTCTTGATATTCAGCCTGATTTTATGGAAGCCCGCCTTTTTCTTATCGAATTGCTGAATATTTGCGGCTGTAAAGCCCAATGCGGGGCGGAAGTCGCCCGTTTGGCTTCCTTGTTTTTAAGTTATCCGGATTTTTGGGACGCATGGCGCGAATATGCGATAACGGAAAATGAAAGCTCCGATTTTACTGTCGCCCTTGGTTTCATGAGTGCGATTATGCGGAATAAATCCTTGAGTATCGTGCAGGTTTTGGAAGCGGGGCTTAATTCGATAAAAACAAGCGCAAGCCCTGTTTTTTCCGCTGAAACGGTAAATGCTGCGAAAAATATCGGAAAAAACGTTTTTGCGAAAACCCCCGGTGTTTCCGGCGTTGAACCCTGCATGCCGCAAAACGAGGCGCAGCAAACCGCACGGCAAGATGCTGTTTTTGAAAATCAGGAACATGCGGAAGATCCTGCGGATTTGGAAAAATTTTCCGGCAATGAGGAAGATGATACCGCATTCGGAAACGGCGAAGAAGATGATTTGTCGGTTGTCCTGCCGAAATCACATGTTGACAATTATGTGAATTTTGCGGAACAGCAAGAAGTTTTGCAGGAAAAAACGAAGAGTACCAAGGAAACGCTGGCGGAACTCATCAAAGATGCGAATATTACGGTGGAACCTCTTGAAAATTCCCCTTTCAGAACGAAAAGCATGGCGGATTTGCTTGCGGAACAAGGTGATTACAAGGGCGCATTGGAAATATACCAGGAACTCTTGGCAAGAGGCTACGGCAATAAAGATGAACTGGAAGAACGCATTGCCGATGTGAAAATGCTCGCTCCCGAACTCAATATTGAAATAGATAAGTCAAAATTGCTCGCCATTGACGATTTAGTGGATACTTCTTTCGGAACTATGGCGAAAAATTTGTCAACACTGGAAGCGGCAAATGCCGATATGGGCGGTTTTGAAGCCGATACTGCGGAATTGGAAGCAAATGCTGCGGATTTTGCGGAAAATACGGCGGAAGACACGGAAGCTGCCGAAACGGCGGAAAATCTTTTGACTGAAGAAACAGCCACGGTGGCGGAAAACGGTTTGGATGAAATGCTTTCTTTCGATATGCCTGCGGACAGTGAAGGCGATGACATGCCGGAATTTGCAGAAATAGAAAACGCCGCCCAAGAAAGCATGCCTCATGATATTGACGAAACAGAGCAGGCGCATTTTCAGCAGACAGCGCAAAGCGAAGAAAAAGAAGAAAATCCGAAGTCCCGGTCCGATGTTGCCGATTTATTGACAAAACTTGCTGAACGCTTGGAAATCCGCGCAAAGTAGGAGAAGATTTTGAAAAAAAATATAATTATTTGTCTGTGTGTTCTTTTGGCATGTTCAGCTTGCTCTTCTTTAACGGATTCCAGAACTTTTAAAGATACGAGAAGATTTTATTATACCCATATAAACAAACCCGCTGTCGTCGATTATACCGTCGCGGAGATTTCACCCATAGACAGCCGCCTGACGCAAACCTTTGCGGGTCTTGATAAGGAATTGACAAAATTAGAACGCGAACTTGACAGCATTTTGGATATTGGCAATGCGCAGGCTATTACCGGTTTGTTTTCTAAATTCCCGTGGATTTCCCACATTTATGCATTAAGCCCCTATGGAGAAGTTTTAGGCGCTATTCCTTCATATGTTCCGGATTACGCCCAATTCGATTATATTGCGGAAAAAGAAGTGAAATCCCGTGAAATTTACGCGGACATCAGGGAAAATGCCGTGGGCAATGAAATCGTTTTGCTTCGCCCTTATCTGATGAGCGGAGAAATTCAAGCATTTTTAGCCGTATCGTTCGACCCTAAATCATTGCTTCCTTATGTCGGTGATCCGTCAAATGTCGTATTTTTAGCGGAAAACACCGTGTTTTGGGTGGGGAACCATACCTATGAGGATACTCCTTTCGCCTTGGAATGGGAAAAAGAGCTGAAAAGCAGGTCTTATGACATTGTCAGCAACGACAGGTATGAAGGGGCGTGGATAGTACGGTATTACGGCGGATTAAGGCTTATTTACGGCATCATAGAAGAAAAAGGACAAGAATAGCATATGGAAAAAGTCCGGAGCCGGACTTTTTTATTGAGGTTTGACATGGCAGAAATCAGTGTTATCGAGCATATCCATTCCATGCAATTGAAGTGGTCGCCCACCGCTACCGGACAATTCACTTCCCTTTTGCATGATTTGATCTTATCCGCCAAAATCATTTCCAGAAGCGTCACAAAAGCGGGACTTGTGGATATTTTGGGCGGAACGGGAAATATCAATATCCAAGGCGAACAAGTGCAAAAGCTTGATGATTTTGCAAACAGCGTGATGATTTACCGCATGAAAAACTGCGGAGTGGTTTGCGCTTTGGGTTCGGAGGAAGAGGAAGAACTTGTCATCATTGACAATGCGGGAGAACGCGGAAATTATGTGATTTTTTTCGACCCGCTCGACGGTTCTTCCAATATTGAAGCGAATGTGAGCATCGGCACTATTTTTTCCATTTACCGTGTCGACGATAACACAGCCTTGACAAAAGAAAACATTTTACGGAAAGGCAGCGAACAGGTTGCGGCAGGGTATTTTCTGTACGGACCTTCAACCATGCTTGTTTATTCCACAGGGCATGGGGTTTATGGCTTTACGCTTGACCCCAGTGTCGGGGAATTTTTACTTTCCCATGAAAATATTAAAATTCCCGAAACGGGCAAATACTATTCTGTCAATGCCGCCAATTATGACAAATGGGCGAAAGAGGACCAAAAAGCGGTGGATATGTTCACGCATGGCGGGTATTCCCTGCGTTATGTCGGTTCATTGGTCGCGGATTTTCACAGAACGCTGCTGTACGGCGGAATTTACAGTTACCCTGCTGACATGAAAAATAAAAACGGAAAACTTCGTTTGCTTTACGAAGCAAACCCTCTTTCTTTTTTAATGGAGCAGGCAGGCGGACTTGCCGTAAACGGGCAAGGAAACCGCATTCTTGAAACCATGCCTGAACACGTGCATATGCGGACACCGTTTATTTTCGGTTCCGTCAGGGAAGTCGAGAAGTACAGAAGCGCTTTTGGCTAGAGGGACTTATGCTTGTTTTGGGAATAGAAACTTCCTGTGACGATACGGGGTTGGCACTGGTTGACGAAAACGGACTTGTGGCTTCCGTTATGGCGTCGCAGGTTCCCATTCATGCGCTTTTTGGCGGTGTTGTTCCTGAACTTGCTTCAAGAGAACATGCGCGGCTTATCGGTCCGCTTTTTGACAGACTTTTGCAGGAAAGCGGAAAAAGCCTGCAGCATATCGACAGGATTGCCGTGACGCGCGGTCCCGGGCTTTTGGGCAGTCTGCTTGTCGGGGTTTCTTTTGCTAAAACCCTTTCTTTGGCGGCTGACATTCCTCTTATCGGCATCAATCATCTGCATGCCCATTTATTGGCGGCAGGGTTGGAGAACGAAATACCATTCCCCGCTCTCGGTGTTCTCGTATCCGGGGGGCATACGCACTTGATACGGATGGACAGCCCGGTTGACATGCATGTGCTTGGAAAAACCCTTGATGACGCGGCAGGGGAAGCGTGCGACAAGTTCGGGAAAATGCTTGGTTTGCCGTATCCCGGCGGCATGTATCTTGATAAATTGGGACAGCTTGGCGACGTTGATAAACA
>DONZ01000210.1 GCA_003512875.1 Desulfovibrio sp.
TCCGGAACATAACCGTCGGCATACTGATGGATGAGCTCATGGGCGCGCTGTGCAAGCAGGGTTACACCCGGTTTGGAAATCTGTTCGTCCGCCCCCACGGATTCCCCTTTATGACGGAGCTTATCCGTAATAAGGGAAGAGAACAAAATAACA
The DNA here is from genome assembly GCA_003512875.1 of Desulfovibrio sp. Lineage (GTDB taxonomy): Bacteria > Desulfobacterota > Desulfovibrionia > Desulfovibrionales > Desulfovibrionaceae > Taurinivorans > Taurinivorans muris. The sequence continues at coordinate 154 of DONZ01000210.1, forward strand.
GGAATTTTTTTCATATAAGGGTCTTCTTTAATGGTTTTGCAAAGCGTATGCCCGTCCATTCTCGGCATTTCGATATCAGAAATGACAACTTGGATATAATCGCTGACATCCTTGCCTTCTTCAATGGCTTTTTTGCGCAAACTGCAAAGTTCGTCCCAAGCTTCCTGACCATTGGTAAAATCACGCACTTCAAAATTCGCTTCCTGCAAAAGCGTTTTCAGCATGTTTCTGATAAGGGAAGAGTCGTCACAAACAAATGCTCGGTAATTTTGCGTTTCTTTCCAATTGATTGCAGCATCGAGGCGAAGACCGAGATTAGGATTGAGTTCCGTCACGATTTTTTCAAGGTCAAGAATGAAAACAATTCTGTCCTCAAGACGGACAACCCCGGTAATGCAGCCTTTGGAGAAGAAAGACATGTAAGAATTCGGAGCGTCCACGTCTTCCCAGCTGATACGGTGAATACGGTTTACGCCTGAAACTTTGAACGCTGTCGTCACATTGTTGAATTCCGTCACAACGACCTTAGGAGGATTATGGTTGAGCAAGCTTTGTTTTTCAAGCCAAATATTCAAATCAACCAAGGGAATGATCTGCGAACGCAAATTAAACGCGCCCAAAACGGAATCACTTTGCAATTCCGGCAGCGGAGTCACATGAGGCAGTTGGATGATTTCCAAAACTTTAGCAACGTTAACCCCATAATAACCGCGATAAATAGGTTCTTTACCCTCTTCTTGAATCAATTTCAAAGCACTGGAAGTGCCTGAATCAAGCTCGGTCACAGGTTCATCAATATAAAATTCCACAATCTCAAGTTCGTTTGTACCTGCTTCCAATAAAATATTTGTTTGAGACATATATTCCTCCTAAAACCGTCTAGCATTCACCATGAAGCCAATAGCCTTTCCGCTTCATCCACCAAGCGTTTCGGGGTTGATGCTCCTGCGGTCAGACCAACTTTTTTAACGTTTTTAAAAAATTCTCTTTTTAACTCATCGGCACTTTCCACCAAAACTGTAGGGATATTTTTAGAAAAAACCAATTCCGCCAATCTTTTCGTATTTCCGCTTTCCTTTCCGCCTATGACCACCATAGCCTGCACACGTTCCGCAATAGCCAGCGCCTCATCCTGACGGAGTTTCGTCGCATCGCAAATCGTTTCCAAGATAATCGGCTTTGTTGCCGCCACCTCAAGAAGTTCTTTTCTTATCGTGTCGAAAACAGCCCTGTCCTGTGTCGTTTGAGCGGCTAAAACCATTTCTTCCCGATTATTTTTCTGCGCATAACCGATCAACTTTTCAGAATCCGGCGAAATGATATATTTTCCTTTCGCATAGGAAACCAAACCGTCCACTTCCGGGTGGTTTGCGTCGCCAAACAAAAGAAGCGTCCGGGTGCCTTGTCCGCCCTGCGTGGCTTTGCCGATCGCATTTTGGGCTTCTTTCACCCGCGGACATGTCGCATCCATCAGCTGCACATGGGGCAAATTACGCAAAAAACTCTCCGTACTGTACGGAATGCCGTGGGCGCGGATTAAAAGATTGAGCTGCAGCTGCCCCTCTTTTCTCTTTTCTTCATCGATTGTTTCCAAAAAAACATAAAAAGGTTCCAGCGCTTCTTTCACCGCCTGCACGGAACCAAAACAGCGCACCCCTTTCATGGCGTATTCTTCCAGCACAAAAGGATTATGGATGATGGGACCGAACGTGCCCACATGTCCGCCTTTTTCCACCAATACATCAAGTTTTTTAAGCGCTAAGGCGACCCCCATGCAAAAACCTGCCCGCTCCGAACGGATGACTTCCATATGCACCTACCTTTTCAAACGCCGCAAAAAAGGCGAAATCAACAAGGTTATATTTTCCGGCATGAAATATTTTGCCACTATCAAATAACTGATCAGATACACTAAACCGGCAAAACCGATTTGCGCGAGCTGCACCCACAAAAGCGGGATTTTTCCCTGCAAAAACAATTCGGAACAATACCCTCCCGCAAGGCAAAGGAAAAAAGGTATGCCATTGCATAACACATTTTTCAACAAAAGACAAAGTATTCCCCGATAGGCTCTCTGAAAATATTTTCGGCCGGCAAACCATAAAGTTAAGGTATAAGCGATAACGGACGCGCTGGTCAGAAATGCCACGGAAACAGCTCCGAAACGGGGAGCGCAGTAAAAATAAAAAGGAATGATGAACACCGTTATCATTGAACCGACCAAAGCCGGAGTCACAGTATTTTCCATGGCATAAAAAGAACGTCCCAAAATTTGCTGAACACACCAAAAAGGCACGGCTATCATCATAATCTGCAAATAAGGGGCTGCCAGAACGGTTTCTTCCGCGCCGAATTGCCCTCCCTCGAAAATAAGTCCGAGAACGGGTTTTGCCGCAGCTATCATATAAAACGTAACGGGCAGAACCAAAATCAAGGTATTTTTTATGGCGCTGTGCATAGTTTGACAAAAACTTTGCATATCGTTTTTTACGAACAAGCTTGCCAAAAAAGGAAAAGAAGCAACCCCCGCCGCCTGCGCCACAACCCCGACCGGAACCATCATGATTCTTCTGGAATAGCTCAGCAAACTCACCTCGCCCGTGCCTGCCATGCTTCCAAAAATACGGATGAACTGCTCATCCAAAACAACAATGGACTGTCCCAGCATAAGAGGCACGGCAAGACACAAAAAACGCTTGAAACAGCGATGCTTCAAAATCCAATAAAAGCGAATGCCGTCCGCTTTCGCCGCAAGAAAAGGCAAATAGAAAGAACCTAAAAAAGCGCCCAGCAAAACACCCCAGCAAAAACCCTCCATGCCCTCGGCAATGCCTAAATAAGGAAAGAAAACCCCGCACAGCAAAATCATGCCGTTATATATTAAAGGAATGAGAGCAGGCACGGTAAATTTTTTTCTGATATACAGCAAGGCGGTGAAACAAGCTCCGGGCAAAAAACAAATTTGCGCCGGCAAAATTATGCGTAAAAATTCCGTAAGCCGCACAAACTGCGTTTCGCTAAACCCCGGAGCGAGAAAAGGGACGAGATAAGGAGCGAAAATCCACAATACTGCCGATAAGACAACGACTATGCCGCTTGCCCAAATAAGAACGCCGCTGAAAAATTTCCACGCATCTTCCTCGTCGCTCTCCATAAGTTTGGAAAGAAGAGGAATAAGGGTAATGGAAACATAGCCTCCCGCCAGCAAATAATTTAAAAAATCAGGCAAAATGAACGCCGCGAAATATAAATCCGTTTCTCCGCCCGCCCCGAACTGCCAAGAAATAACCTTGTCCCGAAAAAGTCCCATAAAGCGGGAAACAAGGACACTGAAGCCCATAATGAGGGCGGCTATTCCCATTTGCTGCTTGGCGTTTATTTTAGCAAACAAAGACATTATTTCAAGTTCCCGAAAGCTTCAATCACTGCCTGCAAAGCTTTAGCCCTATGGGAACGCCCCATTTTGACGCTTTTTTCCATTTCGGCTCCGGTACATTTCAATTCTTCATCAAAAAAAAGCGGGTCATACCCGAAACCATTTTTTCCGCGTTCTTCAAAGAGCAATCTTCCCTCCCATGTTTCATGGGCTATGATTTCTTTTCCGTCGGGAAAAACCGCCGCCATGGCGCAATGGAAAGCGCACCGCCTTTTTTCCATAGGCACGTTTTTCATTTTATCCAATAACTTCCGATTATTTGCCTGGTCTTTTGTTTCTCCCTCAAGCAGCGGATAATCATTGGCATACCGGGCGGAAAAAATTCCGGGCTCGCCCTGCAGATAATCCACACAAAGCCCGCTGTCATCCGCAATGGCGATACATTTTAAATCCTTACAGACGTACCGCGCCTTGATAAGAGCGTTTTCTTCAAAACTTTCGCCGTTTTCCTCTATTTCCGGATAGCCGAAAGGCAAGGTTTCGACACAAAAACCGAAAGCGTTCAAAGGCTCTTCGAGTTCCGCCAATTTTCCTTTATTTTTTGTTGCAATGATTACTTTTTCCATGTGGTCAATATTCTGTTTTTATCATCTTGTTTAAATGTTTTTTCCCCGATAAGCGCATCAAGTTCATGCATCGCATTTTGCTCGCCCAAAAAAATCACATGATCGCCGGCTAAAAAGACAGTCTGCCCATGCGGGATGAAAACCTTTTCGTCGCGCATATAGGCAAGCATGATCACATTTTTTGGAAAAGCAAGCATCATAAGGGGCTTGTTGATAAGCTGCGACGTTTCCGCAAGATAAACCTCCATAACTTCCGCAGCGTCCGAAGCGACAGAAGCGAAAGCCACGACATTCCCTTGCCGGATATAGCTCAGGAACCCGTTCACGGCGGCAAGCCGCGTGCTTACGCTATGGTCGATTCCGATATGTTTCACAATGGGCAAATATTCCGACTTGTTCACACGTGCGACAGAATCCCTCGCCCCCATGCTTTTCGCCAAAAGGCAAGCCAAAATATTGGTTTCTTCGTCCGCCGTGACAGCGACAATGACATCCATTCTGCCCACATTCTCTTCTTTGAGCAAGGTGGTTTCCGTAGCGTCACCATGCAAAATCAGCGTGCTGTCAAGAAGCGCGGCAAGTTCTTCGCAGCGGGCTTCATCCTTTTCTATTATTTTGACATCCAAGCCCTTGTCTTCAAAACGCTTTGCAAGCAGATACCCGATTTTTCCGCCGCCGACAATGCAGACAGAATGGAAAAACGCCCTGTTTTTCTTCAAAAACCGCAACAAATCCCGTTGGGCGACATCCACATAAGCGAAGTAAACAAGGTCGTTTTCCTGCAGCACAACCTGCCCGTTGGGAATAACCAGTTTGCTGTTCCGGATTATGGCGGCGACCATGATATTGTCACTTTTGACAAATTCTTTAAATTCAAAAAGTTTTTTGCCCACAAGTTCCGTATCTGCAATGTTATAGGCGACCATACGCAAATGCCCGCCGGCAAATTCCGCATAATCCTGCGACGCCGGCAGGGACAGAAGACGGTCGATACTGCGCACGACTTCGCTTTCGGGGTGGACCATGAGCTGGATATTCAAACTTGTCCCGCCAAGGACATTGGGATATTCCTCATATTCCTTATTGCTGATACGCGCCAATTTCACAGCCTGCGGGGAAAGGGCGTTGGCAAAGAGGCAGGCGACCAGATTCACTTCGTCGTCATTGGTGACCGCAATGACATAATGGGCGTCTTCCACATGAGCCAAGGCAAGCGTTTTAGGCGAAGACCCCGAACCTAAAATAGTCTGCACGTCCGCAAACTGGGTTATTCTCTCCAAGCGGCTTTTGTCCTTATCGATGACGACAACGTTCTTTTCTTCTTGGGTCAGCCTTTTCGCAAGGTGCAGCCCCACTTCCCCCGCTCCGATTATCACAACGTTTTCTTTCACGGAAGAAAAAATATCCTGAATTTTTTTAAAAAACATACGATTTTTCCAATCAGCCTCTTCTAACAACGGGAAATATTTTTCAATATTTCTTCCATGACTGTTTTTGTACCACCAATTAATGGTTTAAGCCATATTTTAAAACGTTCTTGAATTTCAGCATGTTGTGTAAACTTTTTTTCAGGCTGCGCTAAAAGCGCTTTTGCAAGCATAGAAACAGAACTGTGCAGATAAAGCAAATTTTCTTCTGCGAGATTTTTTTCCCGCTTCTCGAATACCCATAAAAAATTATGCAGATGCACGCCGGTATGCGGAACAATCCCATACGCAAGGGGCTCTAAAAAATTCTGCCCGCCCAAAGGAGCGAAGCTTCCCCCCACGACGGCATAATCGGTAAGCGCATAAAGTTTTTTCAAATCGCCAAACCTATCCCAAACAACAATGTCTCCGGCTTTTATCTGGTCATTTTCAGCGAAAATATCGGAAACAAACCGCACATTCAGCCCTTTTTCCTGCAAAATCCTTTTCCATTCCGCAAAACGCGCCACATGACGGGGAGCTATGCATACCGCGCTTTTTTTCTTTTGCCTGTGCAGCGTTTCTATGAGGGGCGCAAGTTCCTGCTCCTCTTCCCTGCGTACTGAGGCGAAAAGATACATGCACGTTCTTCCGTCAAAAACAGCCTGCAGCGGATTTTCCTTTTTTTCCTGCATGGCAAGCAAAAGTTCATGGTATATGCCGTCAAATTTCATATTATGCATGAACGCGCATTCGCTCTGCGGAAAAATTTCCTGATAATGCTCCTTATCCTTTTCCCGTGTCGCAAAAATCTTTTTCGGATTCACGCCTGAAAAAACAGCCTTCAATTTTCCGTACGCCGCATGCGTTTTATCCGTCATGCGGGCATTCACAACATACAATGCGGCTCCGTTCTTTTTACACATAAGCATGAAACAAGGCCAAAGCTCCGTTTCAAGCAAAATGCAGTTTTTCGGTCTTGCGAGTGAAAACGCCTTTTGCATGGACTTCTCATCGTCAAAAGGAAAATAGCAAAGCGAAATCAAAGGAACGGGAAGCGCATGGGTTTCCTGCCATTTCCGTTCAAAAGCCTGCCTGCCTTTTTGCAAAACGTCCATGCCTTGTTTGGTCATGCTCGTGCAAAGGATATGCATGCCCGCATGTTCGGCGGAAATATGCTTCAAAAGTTCAAGAGTGAGATACGCCTCTCCCCCGGAAGACGCCTGTATCCAAAGCGACACGGGATTTTTCCGGGCGAGTTCCAGCCAAGAACCGCCGACAATGCGTTCCCCGTATCCCTCGCTCAGGCGCTTGTGCCTTTTCAAAAAAGGCTTGACCGCGAACCACAGCAAGCCATATAAAAAAAAGAAAATCCTCTGCGCCATATCATTTTTTCTTGCTTTCACGAATTTTAAAAGTAATTCCCGCGCAAATGCCGCCGATTATTCCCAAAAGCACGCTTCTCGGCATATTGTCGGTCACTCCGAAAAGGGCGGCGAAAATTCCCAAGGAAGAACCTATTAAAAAACCTTTCCAAACAGGTGACATATCGTATCCTTTATTTTTTCTTTTGGACTATTCTTGCTTTTTAGCAAGTTATGCGGATAATGGCAACGCAAAATTTTAGCGCAAAAAATCCTTTTATTTTTTTCAAGTTCCGGATATATTGGACAAACACAATTTATCGGATTTGCTATGAAAGAAGAACGTTTTGACTGTATCGTCGTAGGCGCGGGGCACGCGGGCTGCGAAGCCGCCATGGCCCTTGCTAAATTGGGACACAAGACCCTGCTTGTTACGGGCAATATCGACAGAATCGGGCATTTGTCCTGCAATCCTGCCATCGGCGGACTTGCCAAGGGGCATTTGGTCCGTGAAATCGACGCTCTCGGCGGTTCCATGGGACTTTGGGCGGATGAAGCCGGTATCCAGTTCAGAATTTTAAACCAAAGTAAAGGTCCCGCCGTACGCTCAAGACGGGCGCAAATGGATAGGGAAGCCTATATAAAAACAGTAAAATCAGCTATTTTCAAAGAAAAAAACATCACCCTTTGGCAAGATATCGTTGAAGATTTAATTGCGGAAGAAATCCCGGAAAACAACGGGACAACCCATAAAATACAAGGTGTTGTCACCGCTGTCGGCAAAAAATTCCATGCCCCGCACATTCTTTTGACCACAGGAACATTCCTTTGCGGGCTTATTCATATCGGCTTGGAACATTTGGCAGGAGGCAGGCTTGGCGACGCGCCTAGCATGCATTTGTCCGAAGCGCTCAGACGCTTGGGCATAGAGCTCGGGCGCCTCAAAACAGGCACAACGCCCAGAATACGCTATGATTCCATTGACTTTGACGCGCTGGAAGAACAGCAAGGCGATTTTCCTCCCCCCACGTTCAGTTTCCATGGCGAAGGAGCGAAACTGCCGCAGGTTTCCTGCTACATCACTTGGACCAACGAAAAAACCCACGACATCATCCGCTCCGGAATGGACAGATCCCCGTTGTTCACAGGCGTTATCGAAGGAACCGGAGCAAGATACTGCCCTTCCGTGGAAGACAAGGTCGCCCGCTTTCCGGAACGTGAGCGCCATCAGGTGTTCATCGAACCGGAAGGGATAAACAGCGAAGAATGTTATCCCAACGGCATTTCCACAAGCCTGCCCCTTGACATCCAGGAAGGCATGGTCGCCAGCATCACGGGTTTGGAAAATGCAAAAATCGTCCGTCCCGGTTACGCTATCGAATACGATTATGCAAATCCCATCCAACTTAAACCCACCCTTGAAACAAAAAAAGTCGAAGGACTATGGTTTGCAGGACAAATCAACGGAACATCAGGCTATGAAGAAGCCGCCGCCCAAGGCTTATGGGCAGCTTTCAACGTAGCGGCGCGCCTTGAAAACCGCGAACCGTTCCTTTTGCGGCGTGACCAAGCTTATTTAGCTGTTTTAATTGACGAACTTGTAACAAAAGGCACGGAAGAACCTTTTAGAATGTTCACTTCCCGCGCGGAATACCGCCTGCTTCTGCGCGAAGACAACGCAGACCAAAGGCTCACTCCCATCGGACGCGAACGCGGACTTGTGAGCGATGAACATTTTGCGCTTTTCACCAAAAAACAAAAAATTTTGCAGGAAATTTTAACCTTGCTTCAAGAAAATACCATACGGCCTGACGCAAAAACAAAGGCTATCCTCGAGGAAATGAACGAAGCCGCCCCGACAAAAGCCATCACGCTGGAAGACCTTTGCCGTCGCCCCAATATGCAGCTGAAAGACATTGCGAAATTCTTGCCGGAACTTGCAAAATATTTAACCGCCTATCCGGAAATCTGCGAAACAGCGGAAATCATCACCAAATATTCAGGCTACTTGTCACGACAGGAAGAAATAGTCCAAAAAACAGCCAATCAGGAAAAAATACTCCTGCCAAAGGATTTGAACTATACGGACATGCCGGGGCTTTCCCGTGAAATCCAAGAAAAACTCAACCGGGTGAAACCGCTCAATTTGGGGCAAGCCGCCAGAATTTCAGGAGTGACGCCCGCCGCGCTTTCCTGCATTGAAATCGCCCTCAAGAAAAAGGCGATGGAAGAGGAAAAAATAAATTAAAAAACAGCATTTTTTTTTATTGACAAACTTTCAACTTCCATATACATATTTCTTTCTGGTGGCTTTCAGCCACTTGCGGAACGGTAGTTAAGTCGGTTATAACGCCGGCCTGTCACGTCGGAGGCCGAGGGTTCAAGTCCCTTCCGTTCCGCCACTAAAAAAATAATGCTTTGCATTTTTATATATTGAAATACGTTTCAAAACATTACGGAACGGTAGTTAAGTCGGTTATAACGCCGGCCTGTCACGTCGGAGGCCGAGGGTTCAAGTCCCTTCCGTTCCGCCATTTTTTTTCATACTCCCCCAGTATGATATGAGGTCAATCATAAGATTGACCTTTTCTTTTATACAATTAACCACAAAATTATTTTTTTCATTCCCGCAGCTTCATGATAATAATGCAATGACGCTAACCATGGGAAAATGCCACGCAGATAAAAAACTCTCTCCCTACCCTGCTCTCAAAACTTTTCATAATAATTTTCCTGCAATATTTTGGAAATGCTCCAAACACGTTTTGGCAATACCCAAAATTACACAAGAGCAAAACCGTTATGGACAAAACCTATAAAGTTTTTTCGTATAGGGGAAAGGGGAATAATTCCCCAAAAAAGAAGAAAAAAAACGATAATACGATAATGATAACAAAACGATATGAAAATCATACGGAATTGTTATTTTACAAAATATACTATATGATTTTTCTATAAAAAAGGGCAGGAAAATTTTCCTGCTCTTTTTTATAGTTTTTTACTTTTGCAAATTTTATACAATATAATCGATGGCTTGCCTTGAACTTGCATATTGTTTCAATTCACCGGCAAATTCCACATGGACGGGGTGCGCCGCATATTCCGCCAAAGCCTGCTCGTCCTTATGGGTGCTGTGGAGCAGCAGCTGCATTTCCTGCGTTGTCGTCTTCGCAAACTGCGCCGTCATTTCCAGGGAAAGCAATACGTCGATTTTTCCCGCCATTTTTTCCATGCCAAGCTTAACCAAGTAATCAGCGGCTTCCTTTGCCGATTTGCCGTTGACGCCGTCTTTGAGCGTCCACCAAACCACATGATGTATCATATTCCACCTCGCGTTTTTTTTTATCATACCCTTGCTTTTTGACTTTGACAAGTCAAGATAAAGCCGTATAATATGAAAAAAACAGGAAATACTATTATGCAAAACCCCATGAAACCGAACGCCCGGGTCGCTCAGCGCATTGAAGAACTTTTGCGTGAGCAGCTGGAAGAACTTGGCGTCAATATAAAAAGACTCACCCCTGATGAAATTTCCGCCAATATGAAATGCCACATCGGACCTGACAACAGCTTAAGTTATTTTTGGAAAAACCGAGCCATACTTGACGTTGTTCCGGAAACGACAGAAAACGGCACGAATTGGCGCATGTTCACAAAAGAAGATACCATATGAAAATCATAATCAAATAAAGAGGCTGTTATGGATATGTTAACAAGCATCGGCAATACGCCCCTCATTCATTTAAAAAATCTCTCCAAAGAAGCGGGAGCGAATATTTACGTAAAAGCGGAAATGCGTAATCCGGGAGGTTCAATCAAAGACAGAGCGTCCCTCGCCTATGTCAAGGACGCGCTCGCCACAGGAAAACTTACCCAAGACGGAACAGTGATTGAAGCGACAAGCGGCAATTTAGGCATAGGGCTTGCCGTTGTCTGTGCGGAACTTGGCATAAGGCTCATTGTCTGCATGCCGGAATCGGCAAGCATTGAACGCCGCAAACTTATGCAGGGCTTGGGCGCTGAAATTATTTTAACGCCCGCGAATAAGGGCATGAGCGGGGCTCAGGAAAAAGCGGAAGAACTCTATAATAACAGCAAAAACGCTTTTCGTCCCAATCAATTCAGCAACCCCATAGGTCCGAAAGCCCATTATGAAAGCACAGGACCGGAAATCCGCGCCCAAGCCATGCAAGAAAAAATAAGCATTGACGCATTTGTGGCAGGAGCGGGTTCCGGAGCTACGTTTATGGGTGTCGGCAAATATTTAAAAGAATACTATCCGCTTATTTTCTTAGGCATCATCGAGCCGGAAGAATCCGCCGTTTTATCGGGAAAACCGGCTGCCCCCCATGGCATTCAAGGCATAGGCGCAGGCTTTGTTCCTGATATTGTTGACAAAAGCCTTATTACTGAAATTTTGACGGTGAACACACGAACAGCCAAGGAAACAGCGCGCAAAGCCCTTAAAACGGATGCTTTGAACGGAGGAATTTCCACGGGCGCGAATATTGCGGCAGCCCTTGAACTTGCCAAACGCAAGGAATTTCAAGGCAAGAACATCGTCACTATTGCCTGCGACACGGGCGAACGCTACATGTCCACGGATTTGTTCATACAGGAATAAAAAAAACATGCTTATAACGATACGCCGTGAAGCAGAACAAGATTATTTTGCCGCAGAAAACTGCTGCCGCAACGCTTTTTGGAATGTTTACACACAAGGCTGTTATGAGCATTTCCTCATCCATTCCATGCGCACGCACAAGGATTTTATTCCCGAATTGAGCTTTGTCCTTGAATACGGCAAGGAAATCATCGGCGGTATTTTTTATACCCGTTCAAACATTATCCGCTCCGACTCACCTCCCGTTCCGGCAATAACGTTCGCCCCTGTTTTTATCGAACCGAAATTCCAAAGACAAGGCTTCGGCAAAAAATTAATTCTGCACAGCATTCAAAAAGCACGGCAATTGGGATACTCCGCAATTCTTATTTTGGGCTGTCCGAAAGAATATGCGCCCTACGGTTTTTGCGGCGCAAAAAAATACCGGATTTCCATGCCGGACGGGCTTTATTATCAAAGCCTGCTTGCACTTCCCCTGCAAGAAAACGCGCTGTCCGATGTTGCCGGATATGTGCAATTTTCCAATGTATTTGAAATAAATAATCAAAATGCGGAGATTTTTGATAACAACTTTCCGTCTAAAGAAAAGCGCATTCTGCCCTCACAAAAGGAATTTGAAAAAGCCTGCTCTTTACCTGACAATGCTGAATACTGACAGCAGTTTTCAGTTATCCCAAAAATGCCGTTTCCATTCCGCAAAATCCCGTTTGGCACGCTCCGCCATGAGGGTTTTCCTATTGGCTTTTTTAGTTTTTTCCTCTAAATCGGGCATAAGTCCGAAATGAATATTCGAGGGCTGGAACTGTTTCATTTGCGCATTTTTCAAATGGTTCATCAATGCCCCTAACGCCGTTGTCAAAGGCAAATCTTCAAGCTCTTTTCCAAGCAGGCGGCTGGCGAGCTTTATTCCCGCCCATAACCCGCAGGCGGCTGATTCCACATACCCCTCGACACCTGTGATCTGCCCTGCCAGAAGAATATGTTCATGCCCCTTTATGGCTAAATTTCCGTCCAAGCATTTGGGTGCATTGACATACGTATTCCTGTGCACGGAGCCGTAACGCAAAAATTCCGCATTCTCAAGTCCCGGAACCAAGCGAAAAACACTGTCCTGCGCCTTATAGGTCATTTTGGTTTGGCAGCCTACCAAATTAAACGCGTCAGCACTGGCATTTTCCGCCCGCAGCTGCAAAAGGGCGTAAGGGCGCCTGCCGGTTCTCGGATCTGTAAAGCCAACAGGCTTCAGAGAACCGAATGTCAGCGTTTTTTCCCCGCGTTCCGCAAGGGCTTCAATGGGCATGCACCCTTCAAAATGCACTTCTTTTTCAAAATTGCGGGAAGGCACCTTTTCCGCATCAAGCAAAGCCTGATAAAATGCCTCATACTCGAATTTATGCATGGGGCAGTTTAAATAATCACCGTTGTTTTCTTCCTGCATTTCTTGCTGTCCGCCCTTTTCCGCGGCCTGCTTCTGTTTAAATTCCAGCATTTCCGCCTGCATTTTTTCACGCCATTCTTTTGACAATTCCGCACTCCGCGCAACTTCGTCATTATAAGGCGGCGGTGCGACATTATCATAACGGGAACCGCGGAAAATACTATCCGTATTCAAAGATTCGGCAGAAACAATCGGCGCAATGGCATCATAAAAATAACAATATTCACTGCCCACGGCAGCGGACAAAGACTGAGCCAAACTTTCGGACGTGAGCGGTCCCGTCGCCAAAACCACATATTCCGCCCCGTATTCCGCTTTCAAGGCTTCAATTTCTTCCAAATTCCGCACGCTTTTGCGGATAAGCCGTATATTGGGAGTTTCTTCGACTTTTTCTGTCAGAGCCTTTGCAAATTCTTCCCTGTTCACGGCAAGGGCTTTTCCCGCCGGTACGCTGTGGGCATAGGCAGCAGCCATAACATGGCTGCCGAGTTCGTGCATTTCCGCCTGAAGCAGGCCGATACCCGAACTTTGCGGACCTTCATCGCGCATGGAACGGAAAGAGTTGGAACAAACCAATTCTCCCAAATATCCGCTCACATGGGCGGGAGAAAACTGTATCGGTTTCTGTTCAAACAAAAAAACGGTGATTCCATGTTTCGCCAAATACAAAGCACATTCACAGCCTGCCAAGCCTCCGCCGACCACAAGTACGGTTTTCGCCATAACTATCCTTTTTCACATGATTTCTTTTGTCATATTTTCATTATAAGGCGCACAAAACCGCGGGCAAGTCAAGTTTTTTTTCTCAATGCTTGACAAATTGGTTGCAAACACAGTAAAACGTATACTAGATAGAAAATTATTTCCGCATGGAAAGAATGCATATATTTTCTATTAATTTCAAGTTAGGAGAGCAGTATGTCAAACTCTTTGCAAAATCAACGCACGTATGCATTTATCGGAACAAGCGGCTGCGGTAAAACGTCCATTGCCGAAATGCTTTTATTTCAATCCGGCATTATCAACCGTTTAGGAGCCATTGAAGACGGTACGACTGCTCTTGACTATGAGCCGGAAGAAATTAAACGCCGCGGTTCAATCCAGCCGGGTTTTGCAAATTTCACTTGGAATAAAAACCCCCATTCCTTAATTGATATTCCCGGAGACAATAACTTCAACGCCGACACGGAGCTTTTGCTCAAAGCCGTCGACGGTGCGGTATTGGTTATCGACGCCATTGACGGCGTGCGCCCTCAAACCAAAAAAATGTGGGCGTATATCCAGCAGGAAAAACTTCCGACCATTGTTTTCATCAACAAAATGGACCGTGAACTCGCTAATTTCGATATGGCGTTCAACAGCCTTTCCACCACGCTCGGCATGAAACCCGTTGTGTTCTATATGCCTATTATCGAGCATAATGAATTTGTCGGACTTATCGATATTTTCCCCGCGAAAGCCCTTTATTTCATCGGGGACGGCAAGGTCGAGGAAAAGGAAATTCCCGATGAACTCAAAGACGAAGCCCATTTGCTCCGTGATATTTCAGTGGAAAATATCGCCGGCTCAAGCGAAGAACTTATGGAAAAATTCCTTGCGGAAGGCACGCTTTCCATGGAAGAAATCCATAACGCCCTGCGTTCTGCGACAATACACCGCGACATTGTGCCCGTTTTGGTGGGCAGCGCTTTGGCGAACAAAGGCGGACGCCGCCTGCTCAATTCCATTGACGCGTACATGCCTTCTCCTCTTGATAGGGCTCCTTACGAAGGCAAAGACGGCAGCACCCGCAAGGCGGACGATGAAGCTTGTTCCGCTTTTGTCTGCAAAACCCTCAACGATCCTTTTGCGGGACACATCAATATCATGCGTGTGATTTCCGGTTCCCTTTCTTCCGATTCCACTCTTAAAAACGTCTGCTCCGGTGAAAATGAAAGAATGAGTTCCTTAATCACCCTGAACGGAAAAGTGCAAAATCCATGCAAAGACACATTGCACGCAGGAGCGGTTATCGCTGTCGCAAAGCTTAAAAATACGCAAACAGGCGATACCCTTTGCGATGAAAAAGCGCCCTTTGAAGTGCCTTGTCCGGATCCGCTTCCGCAGCTTATCAGCTATGGCGTAAAAGCCGCCGTAAAGGGTGAGGAAGATAAAGTTTTTGCCGCAATACAAAAACTCACGGAAGAAGATTTAAGCCTGAAACTCACCCGTGACGAAGAAACGGGCGACACCCTCCTTTCCGGCATGGGACAGCTGCATATTGAAATTTCCGTTGAAAAGGCGAAACGCCGCGGCAAAATCGAAATCGAGCTTACCACACCGAAAATTCCTTACCGTGAAACCATTAAAGGCAAAGTGCAAGTGCAGGGCAGACATAAAAAACAATCCGGCGGAAAAGGCCAGTTCGGGGACTGCTTTATTGAGATGGAACCGTTGCCGCGCGGCGCAGGCTATGAATTTGAAGACGCCATTGTCGGCGGTGCGATTCCGAAACAATATATTCCCGCTGTTGACAAAGGTATTCAGGAAAGCGCAAAACGCGGTTTCCTTGCCGGTTATCCGGTCGTCGACTTCAAAGTGAAACTCTATGACGGCTCTTACCACAACGTGGACTCTTCCGAAATGGCGTTCAAATTAGCCGGTTCCGTCGCTTTCAAAAAAGCCATGGAAGAATTGAAAGTCGTTCTTCTGGAACCTATCGCCCTTGTCACCATTTCCATTCCTGACGAATATATGGGGGATATTATCGGCGATTTGGCTTCAAGGCGCGGAAAAGTTTTAGGCTCCGACACAGACAAAGGCGTTACTGAAATCAAAGCCAATGTGCCTATGAGCGAAATCATGCAATATGCTTCGGATTTAAGAAGCATGACCGGCGGACAAGGCTTATTCCTCATGGAATTTGACCATTACGACGAAGCTCCGCAGCCCGTTGTGGAAAAAGTCATTGCCGAATACGGACAAAGCAAGTCGGAAGATTAATACCCCGTACCCATAGCTTTCCCTCTTCGCCCCCTTTTCCAAGGGGGCTTTCCGGTTTTGCCGCACTTAAAAACATTGACCAAAAAAAAAGCCTGTGGCAAAACAATTTCCTACCCGCCTTTTTGGAGAAAACATGAAGTGTACACGCTGTAAAGCTACTGCCATTATTGATTTGCCCTCACACAATGCCGCATTTTGTGAGGAATGCTTTATCCGTTTTTTTGAAAAACAAGTCCAAAAAGGCATTGAACAGCATAATCTTCTTGAAAAAGGCGAAAAAGTGCTCGTCGCCCTTTCCGGAGGCAAGGATTCCCTTGCCCTCGCTCTTGTTCTTTCGCGTTTGGGCTATGACGTTACGGGGTTGCATATCGACCTTTCCATTGGTATTTCTTCTGAAAAGGCACGGGCGGTGGCGGAACGTTTTTGCGAAAAACACGCCATTCCCTTAATCATAAAAGAAATGGAAAAAGAGGGGCTCGCCATTCCGAAAGTCAAAGCCCGCCTTAACCGCCCGATCTGTTCCGCCTGCGGAAAAATCAAACGCTATTATTTCAACCAGACCGCCCGCGAACTCGGCTTTGACGCTTTAGCCACCGGACATAATCTGGACGACGAAATCGCCCGCCTCACGAGCAATACCCTGCGCTGGGACAGAGCTTATTTAAGCGACCAAGGACCG
>DONZ01000006.1 GCA_003512875.1 Desulfovibrio sp.
ACGACATCATTATCGCAACCGGCTCTTCCCCGCTCAACCTTCCCAGCCTTCCTGTCGACCACAAATACATTCTTTCTTCCGATGATGCCCTCCTTCTCCAATATGTGCCTAAAAGCATTATCATTGTAGGCGGCGGCGTTATCGGTTCCGAGCTTGCGATGGTCTTCAATACTTTTGGTTCAAAAGTAACCATCATCGAAGGCGCCGACAGAGTTCTTCCCGTTCCGAGCCTTGACGAAGAAATGAGCAAAATTCTTACCCGTGAAATGAAAAAAGCCGGTATCAAAACCGAAGTCAGACGTGTTGTTGAATCCGTTGAAATCGTTGACGGCAAAGTTAAAGCAAAAGTTGTGGACTCTCCTTTCTGTCCGCCGGCAACTCCGGGCGAACCGGCATTTGCGGAAGCTGATGTTGTTATTTCCGCTGTTGGTCGTTCTGCAAACAGCAAAGGTCTCGGACTTGAAGAAATCGGTATGGAACTCAACCGCGGCTATATCGTAGCAAACGAATACCTTGAAACCAGTATTCCTCATATCTGGGCTATTGGTGATATTTTGGGACCTGCCAAAATCATGCTTGCACACATGGCTGTTGCCGAAGGTTTGACAGTTGTTCAGAATATCCTCGGTGACAAGAAAGTTGCACAAGATTACAGCGTTGTTCCTTCCGCCGTATTTGTCACCCCTGAAATCGGCACTGTCGGTGCTTCCGAACTCCAACTCAAGAAACAAGGTCTTGTCGAAGGTACCGACTACAAAGTCGAAATCTTCCAATTCCGCGAACTTGGCAAAGCCCAAGCAATGGGTCAGCTTGCCGGCGCATTCAAACTTATTGTCGACTGCAAAACCAATAAAGTTCTCGGTGCCCACCTTGCAGGCGCCCACTCTTCCGATATTATCGCGGAAGTCACCATGGCAATGCAAATGGGCGCAACAGTTGCGGATATCGCCCACACCATTCACTCCCACCCAACCCTTGCGGAAGGCGTGTTTGAAGCCGCACACAGAATGTTATAATCGACACATTCCCATAAATGGAAAAGCCCTTGCTTTTGCAGGGGCTTTTTTTATTGTCCGCTTCAGCACAAAAAAAATCCCCCGAAAAATTCGGGGGAAACTCTCTAAATCAATTTCATATCCTGCATGGTCTTTTTCAGAACCGCCAGCGTCGCTTCCCGCATATCGCACAAAGGCAAACGAAATTCCGCGCTCATTTTGCCCATAAGGAAAAGGGCGGTTTTAACCGGAATGGGGTTTGTTTCAACAAACATAGCCCTGTTCAGCGGTTCCAGATAATAATGCAGGCGTTTTGCCTCGTTCGCGTTTCCTTTTTCCCATGCCTCGCAAAGTTCATGCACTTTTTTCGGCATGACGTTTGAAGTGACGGAAATTGTGCCTTTTCCGCCAAGAGCGAGCGTCGCAAGCACCGTGGAATCATCTCCGGATAAAAGAATAAAATTTTCATCTGTTTTTTCAAGCATATTTGAAATCTGCACCAAGTTTCCCGTAGCTTCCTTGACCCCTATCATATCCGGAATCTGATGATACATGCGCGCCATGGTTTCAGCCGTCACGTTGGAGCCTGTACGCCCCGGAACATTGTAAACCAAAAACGGAAAGGAAACTTCCCTGCTCACAGCCTGATAATGCAGGAATATTCCCTCTTGGGTGGGCTTGTTGTAATAAGGGCTGATCAAAAGGGCGGCGTCCGCTCCGGCGGATTTTGCAAACTGTGTCAGGCGAACAGCCTCGGCAGTATTATTTGAGCCGCAGCCTGCAATAACCGGAACACGCTTTTTCGTTTGTTCAATGCAAATCCTAATCGCTTTTTCATGTTCCTCATGGCTGAGCGTCGCCGATTCCCCGGTTGTCCCGCAGGGAACAAGCCCGTCAATGCCTTGCTCGATTTGCCATTCAATAAACTCACGATACGCTTCTTCGTCAATATGTCCGTTTTTGAACGGCAGAACCAAAGCGGAAATTGCACCTTTCAGCATAAAAACTCCTTATTTTTGCAAGACATTCCCGATATGGGGATAAAGCATGGCATAAACCTGTTCCGGTGTTCCAAAAACACCCGCGCCGGCGGCATTTTTA
Source organism: Desulfovibrio sp. (assembly GCA_003512875.1). Lineage (GTDB taxonomy): Bacteria > Desulfobacterota > Desulfovibrionia > Desulfovibrionales > Desulfovibrionaceae > Taurinivorans > Taurinivorans muris. Next base: position 2,097 of record DONZ01000006.1, read on the forward strand.
TGCCCTCCGCCATTAAACCGCGTCAAAATTCCGCGGACATCGTCATCGCCTGTTGAACGCATGCTTATTTTAATAAAAGGGGAATCGTTTTTCATTTCTTCACGCATTAAAAGAGCGATACGCACAGTTCTGACTTTGCGCATCTGCTCGACAAACCCTTCCAAATCTTCTTTTGACACGCCGTATTCTGCATACATTTCCTGCGGAACCGCAATAAAAGCGAGCTGTTCATCAAAAGCGAACCGCACCATGCTGAAAAGCTTGCCCCAAAAATGCAGTTTCCGCACTGTCCATGTGTTATCCATCGCCTCCCTGATCGGAGAAAGAGCGAGCGGTGTTTCCACCAATCGCGCAAGGCATTGGATACATTCCGAACTTGTGTTGCCGAAAGTGAAATTGCCCGTATCGCAGCTTAAAGCGACATAAAGGGCTTTTGCCGCTTCTTCGAAAGTCTTTTCATTCTCGGCGTAAACAATTTGCGCAACCATCTGCCCTGTCGCCGCCATTGACGGATCTATCCAGTTGTATTCCGTCGCAATCCTCGTATCGCCTAAATGGTGGTCGATACAGACGCTTTTTTTTCCTTCCAGATACGGCGGAAACTTTTCACCGAAACGCTGCATTTCACCGGCATCAAGCATGACAACAAGCGGAGCGGAAAAAGGAATTTCCAGAAAATCCGTAACGTAAGCGCAAGGCACGGGCAAAAAGGAAAGCCAGTTCGGAAAATCGCTTTCATTATAAATGCAGACATTTTTCCGCAGGCTTTCCCGTAAAAACCATGCCAAACCGAGAGCTGAGCCGACAGCGTCCCCGTCAGGGTTCGCATGCATGGTCACAACAATATCCGTATGCCGCTTAAGAATTTCCAAAATATTTTTCGCATCCGCACAAATCTTCATGGTTTATCCCGCTATTAAATTCAATGCCTCATCACGGTATTTGAAAATATTTTCCACATGTTGCATCGCGTCATCCAGATTGCCGGACCTGAGCTTTTCCGTCAAAACACAAATTTCGGCATATAGCGGACCTGCGCCCAAATTCCCCGCCACGCCCTTGAGCGTATGGCAGGCTTCAAAGGAAGCTTTGCAATTTCCGCATTCAACACTTTGTTTCAAGGCATTAAAAGAGTCATCGGCAAGGAACATGGAAAAACAGGTGCAATACAATTCTTGATCATTAACGAAACGTTCCAAAGCCTCTTCAACATCACAGCCCCAATCACGTAACTTATTAATCATATCAATATCCTACTCTTTCAACAAATATGAAGTATTAACTCCTTGCTGCCTTGCCAGTTGGCAAGCGGTCTTCACATTTTCCATAGCAAGCTGGTATGAATTTTGTCCCTGAAGCATGATACAGCCGACATTTCCGATAATCTTATCGGAAAAATCTTTTTCATTATACGCATTCATGCCGTCGCACAATTCCTGCGCCCTTTGCAGAACAATATCCTCGCCCGGAACGGTCTGCAAAAGAACCGCAAAGGAATATTCTCCGATTTTCGCAATAAGATCATTGCTCCTGAACGATTGGCGCAAAATATTGGACATGGAAACAATAGAATAATTGGAAGAACGTTTCGGACAATTCGAACCGGAATATTTTTCCGACAAATTGATATAAAACAAAGCGCCAAGCCCCGAATTATACTGTTCAAAATAATTGGTCATGACCTTTGCGAAAAGTTCTTCGGAATGAAATCCTGTCATCGTGTCCCGTCTGGAGCGCATGCCTTCGATGTTCGCAACGGCATATTCTTCCCCAAGCTCTTCAAGATAACAAAAAGCCGTGATTTCGGAATTGTCGGGAGAAGCGACAATATCCAGATTCACCCGTATCCATTTGAAATCACCCAAATTCAAATAACGGCATTCAAAACAGAACTTCTTATTTTCCGTCAAAAGCAAATCATTGAAAGAATCCGCATTCATAACCTGCAAAAATTTCAATTTATCTTCGGGATGGATAAGCGTGTTTCCGACTTTGGCGAAAAACTCATCCACGGAATGGTCTTTTGTATAGCCGATATTCGCCAAGAAATTCGCAGAATTGCGCAAAACGATTTTTTTCGTCAGCTCAAATTCGATATAATTTAAATTTTTCCCGATGACGGAATCCCTAAATTCCATTTCGTGTTCGAAAATTTCTTTGCGTATGATCTTATGCGTCACATTTTCAAGGTAAACGACAGCCAGCTGAGGATCACCGTCCATAGGAAGCAGTTTGTATTTAAGCTCATACCAGACACGGGCTGTTTCTTTGCGGATAAAAGAAACAAGAAGAGGCTTTTCCTGTCTCCTGCCCTCGAAAACAGCCTCGAAAAGGGCGAGCACTTCGTCTTTCTGCTCAAAAGGAAAAGCATAGTTTTCCACAAGCTCCGCATAATGGAAAACACGCTCGTCCATATTCAGAAGTCCGGCGCACACCGTATTTAAACGGAACTGCTTGTCCGATATGTTCACATCAATAACGGCTGATTTCGTATACTCGAAAACGGCATTTATCCTTTCTTCCTGCAATCCGTAAAGCAGCTCCTTGTTCTTGTAATCGGTGATATTGCTGATATGCAGAACAAAAAGCTTGCTGTCATTGGTTTTTTGCAGATAACTGAACCGCGCGCTGTGCCAAAAAACATTGCCGGTATCCGGTGATTTTACACGGATGACACATTTTTGCCATGGATTGTTCTCGTCGATTTGCTGCAGTTCTTCCAAAACTTTTTGCCTGTCTTCAGGTATGATGAACTCCAAAGCATGGCATGACGCATTGGAAAACGCCTGTGTGCAAGGCAGAATTTCATTGTAAAAACATTTGTTGGCACGGATTAATTCCAAATTATCGCCTTTCAGCTCCATCAATGTCAGCGGACAGGCGAAAGAATTGAAAAGCCGGCTGAAACGAGAGTTCACATTCCATAAATCGTTGACAGGAATAATATCCTCGATGTTATAAGAAACAGCGGGAGCCGCAAACGTGACATTGCTCACGCGCTCTTCATATTCCTCAATGGGGAACGGCTTTGCGAAGAAATACCCCTGCCCGTTGTAACAGCCGACGCTGCGCAGGTATTCGACCTGCTCCAAGGTTTCGACCCCTTCGGCGATAACGGGCAGATTAAGCCATTTAGCCATATAAACGATAAAATGAATGATGTTTTTGGACTTCACATCCGCGTCGTTGAAGTTTTTTAGGAAACGCATATCGATTTTCAAAACATCGACAGGCACCTCGCTGAGCATATTCAAGGAAGAATAGCCGGTGCCGAAATCGTCCATCGAAATGGCGAAGCCGAGTTCGCGCAGTCTGTTGACGATATTGATAAGCTGTTCCGAATCCTGCGTATAGGAAGTTTCCGTAATCTCAAACTCGATGAGATGATGATCAAGGTTGTTTCTCGCCATGACATCCACAATAAATTCGCAGAGATCGGGTTTATAAATATCGGCGCGGGAAAGGTTCACGCTCACGGGAACGATTGGCACGTTTTTATCGAGCAGACCGCGGAGCGTCTTGCACACTTCCTCGAAAATATACATGTCAAGTTCCGTGATGAAACCGTTTTTCTCAAAGATAGGAATAAACTTGATAGGCGGAATAAGCCCTTTTTCCGGGTGTTTCCAGCGCACAAGCGTTTCCGCCCCGATCACGCCGAACGTATTCAGATCGAACTTGGGCTGGATATAAATGACAAATTCCTTGTTCCGCAACGCCGTATTCATTTCGCCGGCGATTTCCTGCTCTTCCATGAGGGCTTTGTGCATTGCGTCGTTATAATATCCGATAAAGGTGTCATATTTGCCCACAATGCTTTTCAAAGCGAGCTTCGCCCTGTCGCACATGATGCTTACCGGAATGTTGATGTCATTGATGACAAAAACGCCAAAATTGATTTTGATTTTCAAACTGACGGGGAAATTATCCAAAAGCGACATGGCGAAGTTTGCAAAACGCAGTTCATTCACCTTATCATGGGGCATGCAGACGCAATAACAGTCGGCATTGAGCCTCGCCCCGAAATAGTTCACATCTCCGGAAAAAGAACGGACAATATCGGCGAGATAAACCAGGAGCTCATCGCCCTTTTGCTCGCTGAAGAAATCATTGACGACCTTAAACCTTTCAATATCGAAATAAATCAGCGAATAGACCGTATCCGCGTCTTCGTGGATCTGCTCGGAAACTTTTTGATAAAACGTTTCCTTATTATATAATT
>DONZ01000181.1 GCA_003512875.1 Desulfovibrio sp.
GTTATTTGATGCGAAAATCATTCAGGAAGATTTTTTGGAAGCGATACGGTATACCGTCAATCTTCCAAGCAATAACGCAGAACCTTTTATTCAGGCTTTTACCAATGCCGCAAAAGGAAAGATTGCAATAATTGACCTGCAACATCTTGATAATCAATAACTTATTTAATTAAAAAAATTTCTTTACAAAACGCTGAAAAAAAGCTAATTAGTAATTGTTACTGATAATAACAAAGAAACAAAATATGGAGAAAAATCATGTCAAAAACACAAGAAAATTTAATGGCGGCTTTCGCCGGTGAATCCCAAGCTAACCGTAAATACCTTGCTTATGCGAAACAAGCGGATAAAGAAGGTCTTACCATGGTTGCCAAGCTTTTCCGCGCCGCTGCCGAAGCTGAAACCATTCATGCCCATACCCACCTTCGCAATGCCGGTAAAATCAGTGACACCGCAGCTAACCTTCAAGACGCGATCAGCGGTGAAACCTATGAATTTACAAAAATGTATCCTGAAATGATCAAAGACGCGGAAGCGGAAGGCAATAACGCTGTCGCTAAATACATGGGATTTGTCAACGCTGTTGAAGAAGTTCACGCAAAACTTTACCAAAAAGCTGCCGCCAACGAACTTTCAAACACAGACTTCTACATTTGCCCCGTATGCGGCTACACCCATGAAGGCCCGATGACTGAAGCCTGCCCGGTATGTAAAGCTCCTGCCGCCAACTTCTACACAGTCGGTTAATTTTTTAGCCGGAAAATAAAAATATCCCCTCAAAACTTCATGCTTTGAGGGGATTTCACTTTAAAATCCAAAGCAAAAAATACCGTTATTCCACAGGCAGCAGCGGTCTTTTTCCCTGCAAATATTCTTTGAAATGGGCGACTGCCGTATCATGGTCAAAACAAAGGTGCGGAATATCCTCAAGCTTTCTGAAATGGGCGTTGGAAGCATCGTCACCCGCCATGATTTGCTCCGGATTTTTAGCTTTAGCCACATACGTAACAGTAAGCGTATGAAAACGCGGGTCACGGTCAGGCTTGGAATATACCCCGACAATGCCGATAAGCTCAACATCAAGTCCTGTTTCTTCTTTCATCTCACGGACAGCGGCATGTTCCACGCTTTCTCCGGTTTCCACAAAACCGCCGGGCAAAGCGAAACCGTGGGGTTCATTTTTCCTTTCGATAAGCACTATGCCTTTTTGCTCGTCGTAAATAATACAATCAGCGGTTGGATAAGGATTGTCGTATTTTGAAATATCACTTTTGCAAATCGGACATTTTTTCATAACAGCACCTAAATCGCCCTATAACCTTGTTCGGATAATTGTTCAAGAGAAACAGCCCCATGCCGCAATATTTTGATTTTCTTATCACCCTGCACGCTGATTATGGTGGAAGCAAATCCCCCCTGCGGTTTCGGCGGTAAATTGACATAACCGTTGACCCGCTTTAACAATTCCTCATCCAAGGCGCTGAAATCGGAAACAGGCTCTTTTCCGCTGATATTCGCACTGCTTGAAACAATGGGCTCGCCAACACCCTCGGCAAGGGCGACGGCAGCAGGATGCGAACTCAAACGCACGGCAAGGGTGCCCGTTCCGCCGGTAAGCAAGGCTGAAACATTTTTCTTTGCAGGCAAAATAAGCGTCAGCGGTCCCGCCCAAAAAAGTTTTGCCAATTCCTCAACATCGCTTCGCACGGTACTTGATAATTGCGTAAAAGCGTAAACCTGTTCCAAATTGCTGACAATAGTGGGCAGCGGCAAAGCCAGCAGCCGTTTTTTTGCTTGAAAAATAGACGAAATAGCTTTTTCGGAAGAAATCTTACAGCCTATGCCATAAAACGTTTCTGTGGGATAAATAATAATTCCCTCGGCATTCAAAACGGAAACAGCCTTTTCTAAACCAAGCTCAAGCATAACACACCTCGAAATTCGAGTATAAGCGTTAGGCATTTCTCTGTCAAAGGTTTAAAGCCCAAAATATCGCATTGCATTCTTTTTTTTTCTATACTATACTATTTACGCAATATTGCACTTCGGAGGCATAGTATGAATAAAATCATAGCAGCTAACTGGAAAATGAATAAAAACTCCAAAGAAGCCGCTGAAACCATTAAAGAACTGTCAGCACTTTTAAACAATTCCCTTCCCCCTAAAAGGGAAGTCATCATATTCCCGTCTTTTATAAGCTTGGAGGCGAGCACCCATGCCCTTTCCTCCTCCGTTCTGCAATTCGGGGCGCAAGACGTATATCCCGCCAAGGACGGCGCTTTTACCGGTGAAATTTCACCGTCCATGATTTTAGATGCAGGGGCGGCTTGGGTCCTGACCGGACATTCCGAACGCAGACATATCATCAAAGAAGAAAATACGCTTGTCGGGCAAAAAACAAGCTTCGCTCTGGCAAGCGGACTCAATGTCATCGCCTGCGTCGGTGAAACACTCGAAGAACGGGAAGCCGGCAAACTCTATGATATTCTTACCACCCAATTGAACCAAACCCTTGCGAAACTTCCCACGCCCCTCAGTCCGGAACGGCTTGTTATCGCCTATGAACCCGTTTGGGCAATCGGCACCGGAAAAACCGCCCAGACCGAAGACATTATTGAAGCCCACGCAATCATCCGCGAGCTTTTAAAAGATATTATCGGAACATCTGTTTCCCAAACAAGGATTTTATACGGCGGCAGCGTAAAACCCGAAAACGCCCGTGAAATTCTCGAACTTGACAATGTGGAAGGGCTTTTGGTCGGCGGCGCATCATTGAAAGCGGAAAGCTTCGCAAAAATTATCCAAGCATAATTTTCGTCGGCGCATAATTTTTATCGGCTGCATTTTTTTCTTGCAAAATTTTCAATATGCGTTAATATTATCTTCCGTGATAAAATGAAAGGTGTAATGACGCCGCAAGGAGCTGTTTGTGCAATCAGGTATTTTAATTCTGCATATTTTGGTATGTATCATATTAATCGTTCTTGTTCTTTTGCAATCAGGACGTGAAGGAATGGGAGTCATTTTCGGCGGAGGCGGAAACAGTTCCGTTTTCGGCAGTCAGGGCGCCGGCGGAATTTTGGTTAAGCTCACCGCTTTTTTAGCTGTCATGTTTGTTGTGACCTCACTCGGATATAATATTCTC
>DONZ01000134.1 GCA_003512875.1 Desulfovibrio sp.
CCGTGTTTCTCCTTTTTATATTCCTATGCTTATTTCCAATATAGCTCCGGGACAAATCGCCATCGCCGTGGGAGCCAAAGGACCGAACTATGTTTTAACCAGCGCCTGTGCTTCCGCAACCCATTCCATCGGCAGCGCGTATACGGAAATTGTTATGGGACGCTGTGATGCCATGATTACGGGCGGTGCGGAATCCACAATTACGCCAATGGGTATTTCCGGCTTTACCTCTATGAAAGCCCTTTGCACAAAATACAACGATAGCCCTGAAAAGGCTTCCCGTCCTTTTGATGCCGAACGCGGCGGCTTTGTCATGGGCGAAGGGGCAGGCATGCTGTTGCTTGAAAGCCTTGACAGCGCGCTGGATCGCGGTGCCCATATTTATGCGGAAGTTGTGGGCTTTGGTGCTTCCGATGATGCAAATCATATGGTTGCTCCGCTTGAAACAGGCGAGGGTATGGCTCTTGCGATGAAGAGAGCCTTGCAAGACGCCCAAGTCGACCCTAACGAAATCGACAGCATAAACGCCCATGGGACTTCCACCCATGCCAATGATGAAGCGGAAACAAAAGCTATCAAACAAGTTTTCGGTGATCATGCGAAAAATATCGCTATCTGTTCAAACAAATCACAGTTGGGACATTTGCTCGGCGCAGCCGGCGGCGTTGAAAGCGTACTTTCCGTTTTAACCCTTGATACCGGTATGGTTCCCGGAACCATAAATTTGGAAAATCCTGATCCTGTGTGCGATTTGAATTATATGCCCGATGGACCTAAAAAGCTTGATCCCAAATATGTTTTGTGCAGCAATTTCGGTTTTGGCGGAACAAATGCGAGCATGCTTTACAAACGTTATGAAGCATAATTCTTATTGCTAAATTTTTCTTAAAACGCTATAAAAGACTTGTCTTTTTATAGCGTTTTTTTGTATTTTTATTAGGAGTTTTTTATGCAAAACATCATTTCCCAAGACCCCAGAATTGCAGAAGCAATTTATGATGAAAACAGAAGACAAGTAACCAAATTGGAATTGATCGCTTCTGAAAATTTTGTTTCCAACGCTGTTCGTGAAGCTCAAGGTTCCATTTTGACTCATAAATATGCAGAAGGTTATCCGGGTAAAAGATATTATGGCGGCTGCGAGTACGTTGATATTCCGGAAAGCATCGCTCAGGAACGTGCCATGCAGATTTTCGGCTGCAATTATGTGAACGTGCAGCCTCATTCCGGAAGTCAGGCAAATATGGGAGCTTATTTCGCCATTGCGAAACCCGGAGATACTATTTTAGGAATGGATTTATCCCACGGCGGGCATTTGACCCACGGCAGTCCCGTAAACTTTTCCGGTAAGCTTTTCAATATCATTTCCTATGGCGTTGATAAGGAAACAGGCGTAATTGATTATGAAGCGTTAGAGCAAATCGCACACGAAAAGAAACCGCAGGTCATCGTTGCTGGTGCGAGCGCTTATTCACGTATTATTGATTTTGAACGTTTCCGCAAAATCGCAGACAGTATCGGCGCGAAACTGTTAGTCGATATGGCTCATATTGCGGGGCTTGTTGCAGCGGGGCTTCATCCCTCTCCTGTCCCTCATGCCCATATTACGACGACAACCACCCATAAAACATTGCGCGGTCCTCGCGGCGGTATGATTTTGGCAAACAGCACGGAAGAAAATGGTTTGGCGAAAACGATTAACAGCCAAATTTTCCCCGGCATTCAAGGCGGACCTTTAATGCATGTCATTGCTGCCAAAGCTGTGGCTTTCGGTGAGGCTCTCCGTCCCGGCTTTGTCGAGTACCAAAAACAAGTTCTCAAAAATGCAAGTCATCTCGCGAAGCGTTTGCTTGACGCCGGTTATGATATTGTTTCCGGCGGAACGGATAATCATTTGATGCTTTTGGATTTGACCAATAAGGACATTACGGGCAAAGATGCGGAACATGCTCTTGATAAGGCCGGTATTACCGTGAATAAAAATACCGTTCCTTTTGAAACCCGTTCACCTTTTGTGACGAGCGGCGTACGTATCGGAACACCTGCGCTTACAACCCGCGGCATGAAAGAAAAAGAAATGGATCAAGTGGCTGAATGGATTATCGATGTGCTTGCCCATGTGAACGACGACAGTCATTTGGAAAAAATCAACAAAGCCGTTGCAGAATTTGCAAGCCGCTATCCGTTGTTTGCGTATTAGTTTTTTTGTTTTGATAATTTTATTTTTGCAATAATCTTGTTTTTTTGGGGGGGGAATTATTTCCCCCAATCCTTATATGCCATTGTTATAACCATAGTTATGCCAATGGCTTTTTTTGCGGCGTTAGCACAAAAAAAGCACCGGCTAGACCGACGCAATGAAAAATTTTCAGAAACCAAGATAGTCCTTTTCCGGTATGTTTTGCTGTGTTCGCCAGGCAAAAACTCTGCCGAAATCAAAGAGCGGTATACCGTACGAACAACAGTCAATGGTTGTTGAAAGAGCCGTTGCTTTAACATTTCGCAGTGAAGAAATATCTGTATGATTATAAGATGAAATTGATAAAAATTTACGGCAACCCAGTGATTAAAAGAATGTCATTATGATAGAAATGACGGACTGCATTGCTATATCCGCATGATGTTTTATCTGTTCCGCCTCATTTGCACGTATCTTTGGTTATGGATAGTTATAGGAAATAATGCTTGTAAATCCTGATAGTTGACAAGGAAAAGGTTTTATTTTAATTAATACGATAGGAAACTTTTTAGGAGGAATATCCTATGAATATTAAAAAAACTATTTTTTTTACCGTGGTTATCGCACTGCTTATTTCATCATTTGCTGCAATGGCTTTTGCGGAAGCTTACAAACGTCCGATGCCGACACACCCGCTAAGCTATGGAAATACCGTTCTTGGCGGAAACATGCCGGTAGTGTGCGTTCCGCTTACAGCAACGGCAAAAGACAAAATACTGGAAGAAGCAAAATTCGTTGCTGAACTGAAACCTGATATGGTCGAAGTGCGTGCTGATTTTTGGGATTGTATTGAAGATACTCATGCTTCTGTCGCAATGCTTAGGGATATTGATAAAATCATTGGTGATGTTCCGATGTTATTAACCGTCCGGATAAAAGCCGAACGGGGATATAAAGACGTTTCCGACAAAGCTAAGTTTAATTTTTACAGGGCTGCCGCAAAAGAAAAGTTAGTTGAACTGATCGATATGGAACTGGCTTACGGAGAAGAAAAAATTCAATCTTTTAAAAAAGAATTGGTTAATTCCGGAATTTCCTTGGTTGTGGCGTATCATGATATGAATGCGACTCCGACAGCCGATGAAATAGTAAAGATTATGGACAGGGAAATTGCCGCAGGTGCTGATATTGCAAAAATCGTCGTGAAACCAAACAGCGAAGAAGATGTATTAACGTTTTTAAAGGGCATATTGACATTCCGCCGTACGTATTCAAAATATCCTGTCATTGCTTCCGCAAGCGGAGATATCGGCAGAATTTCCCGATTGATAGGAGGCTTGTTCGGTATTGATTTGACTTTTGCATCAGGTGTTAAAGGCTCAAATCCGACCCAAATGCCTGTTTCTGTCGTTCGTGAAGCGTTAGCTGTCATTTACCCGAACTAGGCTATGAAAATTGTTTGGAATTATATAATCAACGTATCATAATAACATATAAAAACGTTGTGCATGTTTTTTGCGTTCAGACGTTTCACTTTTTGGAAGCGGAAGTAAGTTACTGATAAGGACTGCGAAACAAAAGGCGGGATTTCCACCGTTATCTTATCCTTTGACCGGGTTCAAGAGGTGAACCCCTTGGTGTGTATTCATTATATACTATAAAAAATTTTCAAAGAAGACGTATCAAAGTAATTGGGAAACTTATTCCGATAAAAACAAAAAACTGCCATGAATTGCGGCAGTTTTTTTATAATACTTTATATTTATAATGCATAAAAGTTTTAATTTGTGGTGCCTAGGGACAGGATTGAACTGCCCACACGAGGATTTTCAGTCCTCTGCTCTACCAACTGAGCTACCCAGGCAACCTTTGTTCTTTATATAGGATAGATTTCGCTTTGTCAAATATTTTTTTATGTTTTTCTTATTTTTTATTTTACGTGTTGATACGTTGGAACAGCAATCACTCCAATCCATAAAAAACAATTAAAATAAAAAAGTGAGCGATAACTCACTTTGAAAAGTGGAGCCCATGAGCAGGATTGAACTGCTGACCTTATCCTTACCAAGGATACGCTCTACCGACTGAGCCACATGGGCGTAAATACAAAATGTATATTACATAAAAAAAACTAAAATTGCAAGTTTTTTTATTATAAAAAATATACTTCTTGTGATAATTTTCCAAATAATTTATTCTCGGAAAATACGTTTTTATAGTCCATTACTGTTGATCGCATAAAATAAAAAGTAAATTATATGGTTATTAGTGATAATTATGGATAGATCTTCTTTTTTTGATCTGGACTGAAAAACATAAAAGACACAAAAATTTTATTGTAATTTTTCAGCAGCATTTTTTACTGCTTCATAAAGTTTTTTAGCTTCCTCTAATAATTCGTTTAATAAATTTTCATTTGTTAGACTAAGATTTTTTGATGAAATGTTATCTTTTATATGATAACAGTAAAATTCATTACGATAAACATCATAACTATAATTTCTTGCTAATTTATCTAACTTATTCATTGCTTCATCTTTACGATATTTACTTGATTTATATGCATAAAAAGCTATGTGAACACATTCATCCTTCTGATACCATTCAAATGTACATTTATTCACATCTCCTGATAATCTTTCAATAGTATATATTCGTCCACCTTTTATTCTTTTTGCATAAATATTGGGTAAAGATTGTGGCGGAAGTATAATACCAAATAAATTTTTACTTAAATTTTCATGCCATTTCTTACAGAACATTGTTACCCGGTCAGTTCTTACGCTTCTGTCATCAAATTCCTGAATATTAGCAGTTTCAGAATCAATGGAAACAACCCGTATTCCTTCAAAAATATCATTGAGTTTATCCCTTCCATTTTCAGAAATTTCTTTGCTGTTCTTATCCTCATTATTAAGCACAATTAATAATCTGTTTAACAGTGAAGAAATATTTTTTACTTGGGATTTAAGCCAAGAGGATTGAGCACACAGGCGATAAACAACTTTTTCCCATGGGTCATCAAAAAATTCATCTTTTTCAAGAGCTTTTAATTCATTGTTTGTTTCTTCATCATTTTTTAATTTCCAAGGAATTCTTAATTCTTCTTCTTTCCATTGTACAAAATTAGGTTTTTCCATAAGCTTACGGCAAATTTCTGGAAAATTAATATGAAGCCCGACAATAATAAAACGAGCTTCAAGGTCTGAGTTTACATCATCATTGTTAGCATTATCAGTAGGCTTATGCTGTTTTTTATTTATATATTGCAAAAGGGAAAGGGTGTTGACAATGCGTTTAATACTTCTTGGATTACCGCCTGTTGCTAACATAGCATCTTCAGCCAGTTTTTTACAATCAAGTTCTTCAGTACCCAATCTTTTTAATGCTGGTTCCAGAAGCTTATTGATATGTTCGCTATACGCTCCTATGGGCATAGTAAAAGGTATTTGAATAATTTTATCAAAGTATTGTCGGAATTCTCTCTCGTTTTCCGCTGTTCTTTTACCGAATTTCTTTTCCAAGCCTTTGACAATAACTTCATAGTCAATGGCAAGAACAAAAATACAATTTGGGATATCGAAAATATTTTTTGTTATGTCTAAAATTTCTATTGCTGTTGGCGGGGAAACTCTATCCAAATCATCTATGAAGAAAACCACCTTTACCTGTTTTCCGGAATAGGTGATATTTTCAATAAGTTTTTTTAAGCTACTCCGTAAATTATGGACTTCTTGTGCAAGATTAGATTTTGGTGTTTGGGGATTTTGTTCCGGTTTTTCTGCAAAAGCAAGGTCCACGCCTGTAAAAGTTTTGGTTGCAATCACAGCAGCCAAACGAACACCTGTTTTTATGCCTTGAATGGCTTTTTCAACATTTAAACTATTTTCTTTAATAGCTTTAAGAGTGCTGGAATCAATTTTATTTTCTACTTTTTGAATACTTAATTTAACTCCGTCCGCAAGTCCATTGAGCAAACTTAATGCTACTTCTGCCTTATTTTCGTTATCTTGAAAAAGAGAATGTTCCCAAGCATTAACAAGAACACAAAGTACATTATTATTATCAGTTAGTTTATCTTGTATAACTGAAATAAGACTTGTTTTCCCGCTTCCCCAACCACCTTGAATACCAATGGTAACAGGAGTGTCCGCATATTCAATAAATTCACATAATGCATCAGCATAATTTCTTGCACATAAATTATCTTCTTCTGCTTTTTGAATAGGTTTATCGGTAAGACAACTGGCTTTTTTCATGTAACTTTATCCTTTCTATATGATTTATAGAGTATAAATTATATTTAATATTGGTAACTATATATTAATGATATAAAAAAAGCTAGTTTAAACAACTAGCTAAATATACTTTTTTTATGGTCGGGATGAGAGGATTTGAACCTCCGACCCCTTGAACCCCATTCAAGTGCGCTCCCAGACTGCGCTACATCCCGACATAAAAAAATGGAGCCCATGAGCAGGATTGAACTGCTGACCTTATCCTTACCAAGGATACGCTCTACCGACTGAGCCACATGGGCGTTTTAATCACGAAAAGTCTTTATACATAAATTTGTTTGCATAGTCAAGTAAAAAAATCAATACGTATTCAATTCATTCTTAAAACAAAAAAAATGCATTTAAAAGCTGTTGTACGCTGTCTTTGATAGTTTTTGGAAAATGCTGAGAATTTATCATTGCTCTTGTAACATAACTGTCAATTATTCATGTATGTTAACATAAAAAGCCCCGCATGAAGCGGGGCGCATTTATTTATGAATGAAAGCGTTTATTTCACTTCCGTAAAATCAGCGTCCATTACGTCGTCGCCGTCTTTTTTGTCAGAACCTGCTGCACCTTGGGCTGCCCCTGCCTGCGCATTCGGATCAGCTTGCTGTGCGTAAAGCTGTTCTGCCAATTTATGGGAAGCTTTGCCAAGTTCGTCGCTTGCCGTTTTGATAGCGGCAACATCTTCACCTTGCATTTTTGTTTTAAGGTCAGCAATTTTGGCTTCAATATCCGCTTTTAAGCTTGCGTCCAATTTGTCGCCCAAATCACTGATGGAACGTTCTGTTCCGTAAATGAGGCTGTCTGCTTGGTTGCGTGCTTCGATAAGTTCTTGTTTTTTCTTGTCATCAGCCGCATGTGCTTCCGCTTCATGAATAAGGTTTTGAATTTCCTGTTCAGAAAGACCGGAAGAAGCTGTGATTTGAATGGATTGTTCTTTGCCTGTGCCAAGGTCTTTTGCTGAAACATTGACAATACCGTTAGCGTCAATATCAAAAGAAACCTCAATTTGCGGAACACCGCGGGGTGCAGGCGGAATGCCGGTAAGGTCGAAGCGCGCCAACGTCATGTTATCGCCAGCCATTGGACGTTCGCCTTGCAATACATGGATTGATACTGAAGGCTGATTGTCCGCCGCAGTGGTAAACGTTTGGCTTTTTCTCGTAGGGATGGTGGTATTGCGTTCGATAAGTTTCGTGAATACTCCGCCCATGGTTTCAATACCGAGTGAAAGCGGGGTGACATCAAGCAGCAGAACGTCTTTCACATCTCCTGCCAAGATACCGCCTTGGATAGCGGCACCCATTGCGACAACTTCGTCAGGGTTCATGGAGCGGTTAGGTTCCTTACCGAAGAACTCACCGACTTTTTGCTGAACAAGAGGCATACGGGTCATACCGCCGACAAGCACGACTTCGTCGATGTCTTTAGCGGATAAACCGGCGTCAGCAAGGGCCTTTTTGCAAGGCTCGATACTGCGTTCAACCAAATCCATAACAAGCTGTTCAAGTTTGGCACGGCTCAATTTCACCATCATATGTTTAGGACCAGTTTGGTCGGCGGTGATGAACGGCAAATTGATTTCGCTTTCCATGGAGGTGGAAAGTTCTTTTTTAGCATTTTCGGCAGCTTCTTTCAAACGCTGCA
>DONZ01000203.1 GCA_003512875.1 Desulfovibrio sp.
TGAATAAAGTGGCGCAGACCGTGCTTGAGGAAATAGGATACAGGGGCGTTCCTGACCGGCTTATTCCGGATTTAACGTGTGATGATGAATATTATATGCCTATTCATCCTTCGGTGGCAAAATTTTTTCATTTGTCTTTCATTGACGAAAATACAAAATATCCCGTTTACGGCAATATGCTGACCTATTATGAATATGTTGCGGGGTATATTTTCGCGCGGGAAAACAAATTTCCTTTGGCCCATTATTTCAGATGTCTGTCTGAAAGAAAAAAACAAATTTCCGTCCGTTAGGCTTGACTTATCTGTTTTGCTCCTTATCTATTATTTGAACAATCGATAAGGAGTTTTTTTATGTCTTCAACCTATAAATTCAAAGCGGAAACCCATAAGGTTCTGAATATCCTTACTCACTCTTTGTATACGAACCGTGAGATTTTTTTGCGCGAATTGCTTTCCAATGCTTCCGACGCCCTTGATAAACTGCGTTTTAAACAAAATAAAGGGGAAAGCATTCTTGCTCCCGAACTTCCTTTGGAAATTAAAATCAGCACGGATAAAGAAAGCAATATCCTGACTGTCCAAGATACCGGCATTGGCATGACCAAACAGGAAATGCAGGATAATTTGGGCATTATTGCAAAGTCAGGCTCTGAAAAGTTTTTAAAAGATATCGGCGATACCTCTTGCGACAGCGGCAAACAAAAAATCGACCCCTATGCCGAAGAAGAAATTGTGGAAAAACAAGAAGGGGCGGGCGCCGACGCTTCACAAATAATCGGGCGTTTCGGCATCGGTTTTTATTCCGTGTTTATGGTTGCGGATAAGGTGGAGGTGTATTCCGTTCCCGCCATTGAAAGCATGAAGGAAGCAAGCGAAGCAAAAGCCCATGTTTGGACTTCCCACGGCTCGGACACGTTCACAATCAAGCCTCTTGAGGAAGTTGCAGGGCTTGTCCGCGGTACCATGATCAAAATATATTTAAAAGATGACGCAAAAGAATTTATCGAAGAATACCGCCTTGAAAACATCATCCGCCGCCATTCCAATTTCCTGCCGTTTTCCATTTTGCTGAATGACAAGGTAATCAACACTATTTCCGCGTTATGGCGCGAACCTAAGTTCAATATTAAAAAAGAACAGTATGACGAATTTTATAAATTCCTTACCTATGACACGGAAAATCCTTTTGATGTCATCCACTTGTCTGTTGACGCGCCGGTGCAGTTCAACGCGTTGCTTTTTATCCCTGAAAAAAGCGAAGACTATTTTCTGGAACAAAAGGACCAATGGGGGCTTGATTTGTATGTCCGCCGCGTCCTTATCGAGAAAAACAGGCAGGAACTTCTGCCCAACTATTTCGCTTTTGTGAAAGGTGTTGTGGATACGGAAGATTTGCCTTTGAATATTTCCCGGGAAACATTGCAGGAAAATATCGTTTTAAAGAAAATTTCCCAAACCATCGTGCGTCAGCTCATGAGTCATTTTGAAAAAATGGCGGCGCAGGATAAGGAAAAGTATAACACTTTTTGGAATAAGCACGGCAAATATTTTAAATTTGCGTTCAATGATTTTGTATACCGCGACAGGGTTGCGAAGCTCATGCGTTTTGTTTCTTCCGGCTCCGAAGAGCTTCTCAGCCTTGAAGAATATGTCAGCCGCATGAAAGCCGGACAAAAGGATATTTGGTATGTGAGCGCTTCTTCCAAAGAAGCCGCTAAGCTCAATCCGCATATGGAACGGTTCACCCGCAAGGGGCTTGAAGTTTTATATTTGCTTGAACCGGTCGAAGAAATCGCTCTTGAGAGTTTGCAAAAATTCAATGAGTACACGTTTAAGAATATTGAAACGGCGGATGCCCGTGCTCTTGATGATTTTGCTGATGTGGAAAAAGCGGAATCCGATTTGCCGAAACTTTCCGACCTTGAAAAGACGGAATTTGAGCAAATGCTTGAACGCATGAAAGAAGTGCTTGGCGATAAAGTGAAAGACGTGAAAAGCACGGACAGACTGTCAGGCAGTCCTGCCTGCATGGCTTCCCAAGACGGTGTAAGTTCGACCATGGAAAAATTGATGCGCTCTTTCCAAAAAGACGACAGCATTCCGCAAAAAGTGCTTGAAATCAACCCCGACCATGCATTGATCCGTTCTTTGCTGACTATTTACAAGGACGACAGCCGTTCCGGTCTTTTTGAAGAAATGGTGTGGGGAATTTTTGACAACACTGTTTTGCTTGACGGTTATATGAACGATCCGTTCCTTATGGCGCAAAGAAGTTTGAAGCTCATGGAAAAAGCGGGTCAATGGTATGCTGATTTAAGAAATAAGTGATTGTTTGTTTTGGGGGAATTGTTTCCCCCAAGTTTTTTGCACGGAATTCTTTTTTGAATTTCGTGCTTTTTTTTGGTCTTTATTTTGCATGGGTTTCATATGTCGAAATGGGCAAGAGTATTTTTTGTCCGCAGGAAGAAAAAGGATTGGAGGATATGCCGGGAACAAAAAAATTTTTGAATTTTTTCTTTGGCACTGATAGAAAACTGCTGCGAAAAATGTTTTGGCATGGTCTTTGCTTAATAAGGTGTATGAAAAGAAATGAACATCATTTTGTCAGATTTATGACAGCATGTTGTGACGGCAAGGAGTTTATATGCAAAATTCACTTTATACGGGATTATTTGCGTCGTTAACGACTGAACATAGAATGGCCATGATAAGCAACAACTTGGCGAATGTGAACACCGCAGGTTATAAATCCGATGCATTGGCTTTTAAAGATACGATGATACATTTCGCCCATGATTTTATTCGTGAGCCGTTGGAAAATTTGCGTTCCGAACCTTTATTCCCGGAACAGTGCCTACGGGCCAGAACCCGTATCGCCACAAAAGAAACGGACTTTTCCCAGGGAAGCATGCAGTTTACGGGCAACCAGCTTGACATCGCCATTGTCGGCGAAGGGTTTTACCGCGTGAATGCTCCGCAGGGCGAGTATTTGACACGTTCCAGCGCTTTCACCAAAGGTCCGGACGGTACGATAATGACGAAACAGGGATACCCAGTGCAGGGTACAGGAGGAAATATCGTTCTTCCGCCGAATGCAAGCAATGTTCATGTTTCCGCGGACGGAGCCGTTTATGCGGACGGTCAGCAAGTGGGACAGCTTGACGTGGTCACCGTGGAAGACCCGCAGCTTTTAAGAAAGGTCGGCAACAACCTTTATGGTGTTCCTGAAGGTGTCGGTCTGCAAAATGTTTTGGACGGCGAAAGGACTATGGTCAGCCAAGGTTATACGGAGGCTGCCAATGTCAATGTCGTGTATGAAATGGTCAACATGATTGAAGTGCAAAGGATGTTTGAAGCCCAGCAAAAAGTCATGTCAACGGCGAATGATGTGGATAAACAAGTGATAACTACTGTTGGTAAAGCACGGTAATAAAGCGAGGATAGCGATATGATGCGTTCATTATGGTCTGCGGCGAGCGGTATGCATGCGCAGCAAATGAATATCGATGTGATTTCAAATAACTTGGCAAACGTGAACACCTCCGGCTTTAAAAAAAGCAGAGCCGAATTTGAAGATTTGATGTATCAAACCATGAGGGTTGCGGGTTCCCGCGGTCCTGCGGACCAGCAAATTCCTGTCGGCATTCAGGTCGGCTTGGGGGTCCGTACTGTTTCCGTGCATAAATTTTTCACGGAAGGAAATCTGCAGAATACGGATAACACTTTGGACATCGCCATCGAGGGTGACGGATTTTTCCAGGTTCAAGTGGGCGAGGAGTTGATGTATACCCGCTCAGGGGCGTTTAAATTAAATTCAGACGGCGTCATCGTTACGGCAAACGGCTATGAATTGCAGCCCCAGTTCACCGTTCCGTCCGAAACCCGTTCCATTGCCATTTCCGAAGACGGTGAAATCGTTTGCCTTGACGGGCAGTCCAATGAAATTGCAACCGGTGATATTCCGTTGTATACTTTTGTCAACAATGCCGGTTTGGATTCCCGCGGCAGAAACCTCTATATGCCGACGGAAGCTTCCGGCGAGGCTGTGCAGGGCGTTCCCGGAGAAGATAATGTGGGCACATTGTCACAGGGCTTTTTGGAAATGTCAAACGTTGAAATCGTTGAGGAAATGGTTAATATGATTGTCGGACAGCGCGCTTATGAAATGAACTCGAAAGCGATTCAGACTTCCGATACCATGCTGCAAACAGCGATTAACGTAAAACGTCAATAAAATAAGTGAAATATGGAGAGGGGAAAAATCATGTTCCGAAAAAATAGGCAAGAATATAGTCATAAAATTGACATGTATTTCTTATGCATGGTTTTTTCTCTCTTTGTCTTGCTTTTTCCAAGCTTGGCGCAAGCGAATAAAGCCTACGGCGTTGATAAGAAAGTTGAAAGCGCCCGTCATAGCGAGCCGTTGGGACAAGATGTTTGGCGTTTGAAAATTCAGGAAGCCGCCATTGTGCGGGGCGATAAGGTCTTGTTGGGTGAAATCGCGGAGCCTCTGGGCTCGATTTCCCGGGAAAAATGGCAGGAACTTGCGAAAAAGGAATTGTGGGATAGCCCGCCGGAACTCGGAAAACCTTATAAGATCAGCAAAGCGAATTTGAAGAATGCGCTGCGTTCCTCTCTTGGCATGTATGCGGATTCTTGCTTGCTTCCCAATGCCCTTGTTTTGCAAAGAGGCGGGGAAGTCGTGCGGGAAGAAAAACTGCGCCAAATGGCGATGCAGTATTTGACGCCTCAAATGAATAAACTCGGCGGAAGAAGCGATTTGACAGATTTTCGTCTGCCTGCCTATATTTTTGTGAGCAGCCGTTCGCAAAATTTGGTTTTGGAAAAAACAGCCGTAGAGCCCGGGCGGATCAATCTTCGTTTTGCAATTCAGGAAATGGACGGAAAAATCATACAGCGTTTTACCGGAACCGCATTTTTGAACGTTTGGGTGGATACGCCGGCGGCGGCAAGACCTCTTGCAAAGGGTGACACGCTCAATCGGCAGGACATCACCTTTAAAAGTGTGAATCTTGCGTATGAACGCGCGGAACTTTGGGACGGAAAGGGCGGTCCGTGGCAGGTAACCCGTCCTTTGGGCGCAATGGAAGTTATCGGCACGGCGGATTTGAAGCCTTTGTCAACCATAAAAAAAGGCGATAAGGTAACGCTTGTTTATCAAAAAAACGGCATACATCTTTCTGTGCTTGTGGAAGCTATGGAAGACGGCGCGTTAGGCGATACGGTCTTGGTTCGCAATATTGATTCAAAAAAACAAATTTACGGGAAAGTGCAAGACAACGATACGCTTCTTGCAAAGTAGGATGGTATGAAAAAACATATTTTTTGCGTAGCGGCAATGGGAATGGTTTTTATGGCAGGCTGTACGGCGTCAAGGGAAGCCCCTGTCGTCACTCAGCCGGTTATGCAGCCGATAACGTATCAGGAACCTGCCCCAGCCTATGATAATCCCGGAAGCCTGTATAATCCCAATCAATACCGCTCCATTTACGAAGACGGCAGGGCGAGGCGTGTCGGTGACATCGTGACGATCAACGTTGTCGAGCAGCAGTCGGGTTCACAGGAAGTAACCACTGATGCGACCAGGACGAACACGACGTCCGCGAGCATAGCCGCCCTTGGAAAGAGAAAAAGTTTGTTCGGTATTCCGATTGGGGCTGAAACTCCGATTTTTGAGGGTTCAAGCTCAAGCGATTTGCAGGGTGACGCGGAGTCCACGCGCAACAGTTCCATTACCGCAACGCTTGCCGCACGTGTGATCAATGTGCTGCCTGACGGAAATTTGCAGATTGAAGCCGTGCGTGAAATAACCTTGAACGATGAAACGCAGTTCATGGTTGTGACAGGCATTATCCGGGCAAGGGATATTGCCGCCAACAATACTATCGCTTCGACACAAATAGCCAATGCGAAAATAGAGTATTACGGACGGGGAGTACTCAGCCAAAAGCAAAAACCGGGATGGCTTTCCCGTTTCCTGGAAATGGTTTCACCGTTCTGATTTGAAAAATATGAGACCTGCTGCAAAGCGGGTCTTTTTTTGTGCGCTTTAGCTCAAAAAAACCACCAGCTAAGCTGGTGGAATAAAAATCTTTAGATACAAGACTTTCTTTCTTTGGTATATATTTGATGTGTTCGTCAATCGAAACCAAAGAAGGAAAGTTTTTTATGAATGAGAACCAGAGGTTATCCCATACCAAATGGAGTTACAAACCTTACATTGTATTCGCACAAAAATTTCGGCGTAAGGAAATATATTTGAAAATGAAAGATGATAGAGGAAAAATTTTAAGGCAGTGTTGTGACCAAAAAAAGGTACGTTCTTAGAAAAGGTGCTGACCGGTCCGTGTGCTGGTTATCATTCCCCTTAACCTAGGCGTGTCTGCATTCATGGGATATTTGAAAAAAAACGCTCTTTGATGATTTGATAGCTATGCCAATCTGAAATATGAATATGGAAAATGTTGGATGCAGCAGGGCGGACTACAGAAGCAATAAAAGCGTATGGTTGAAATCTGTTTGTGCATGAAATGCGGCAGGCATGAGGCAAGGCAGGAGTTTGGCATGCGCATTAAATATCTTGACAGGCATGTTTTTTGAGTATAATATTAAAATGTCGACATTTAAAATATATTAAAAATAGCTGGAGGGTTCGCATGGAAGAAAAAAGAAAAGAATTTTTGCCCATGTACGGCGGAATATGGGGAGGCATGGTTCCTCTTGCAATTCTTATTGTCGGTTTGGTTTGGCTGTCTGTTGCGGAACGCGGCGGGACAAAACCTTTTTGGGCATGCGGCTGGCTTGCGCTTGCAGGCGGTTTGTTTTTTGCAAAAGATAAAGCCGAATACTGCAAAGCCGCAATGCGGGGTATCGGCAATCAAACAGGCATAGTCATTGTCACGGCATGGCTTTTTGCAGGTGTGTTTGGAAAAATCATGGCTGCCGGCGGGTTGGTGAACGGTTTATTGTGGTTAGGCATGTCCACCGGAGCGCAGGAAGGCATTTTTACGACCCTTGTTTTTATAACAGCGATGCTTTTTTCTCTGGGTACGGGAACAAGTACGGGAACATGCCTTTCTTTGACTCCGGTATTGTATCCCGCAGGGATTTTTCTCGGCTGCGATCCCGTTTTATTGGGAACGGCGATTTTATCGGGAGCCGCTTTTGGCGATAACTTGGCGCCCATTTCCGATACGACCATTGTTTCCGCTTATACGCAAGGCGCTGAAATGCGCGATGTCGTCCGCAGCCGTTTCCCGCTGGCTATGGCTGCCGCATGTATTTCCGCTGTTGTTTTCTTGTTTTTCGGCGGCGGAGGAGATGTGAATATTCTGCCTGATTTGAATGCGCAGCTCAATCCAAAAGGGGCGTTTTTGCTGCTTGCGATGGCGGTTGTCGTGGTGAGCGCATTAATGGGACGCCACATCATTGAATCCCTCATTTACGGCAATGTTTGCGCCATGCTTATCAGCGTGGCGATCGGAACGTTGCATTTTTCGGATTTCTTCGGCATTCCTGAAGCCGGGCAAAGCACTGGTCTTATTCAAAGCGGTATTGACGGTGTTGTAGGGGCGATTATTTTCGCTGTGTTAATTTTGGCTGTGACCCAGATTTTGGTTGAATGCGGAATTTTGGAAAAAATTCTTGAATTTGCGAACAGGAGCATTGTCGCGACAGTATCGCAAGCCGAATTGTTCATTATCGGCGTAACGGTCGCCGCTTCCATTCCGATTTCTGCAAACGCGCCGGCGTTGCTTCTCGTCGGACCGTCTCTTGTCCGTCCTATGGGTGAGAAGTTCAATTTGGCGGCGGCAAGGCGGGCCAATCTTATGGACTGTGCCGTATGCACGATATTTTTTATTTTACCGTGGCACATCGCTGTTGCCGTATGGTATGGCGCATTGGTGACGGCTTCGGAAACATGGGGATTTGAAGCTCCTGCTGTCAGTTCCGCATTAATGAACCCTTATTCTTGGGCTTTGCTTGCGGTTATTCTTTTCTCCGCCCTTACCGGTTGGAACAGGAAGTTTGAAAACTCCGGGCAGACAACATAACCGCTGTTTTTGTTCAAATAATAAAAAAGGATTGGAATTGCCCAATCCTTTTTTGTATTTTTTTCGTTTTTTCTATCTTGTTTCAGCCGTATGCTATTTTACGAAAAGCATGTGCTGATAGCTCGGGAACGGCCATAAATCTTCCGCAACCAAGGTTTCCAAGCTGTCGGCGAGCGTTCTGAGTTCCTGCATGGCGACAAGGATTTTGCTGCGGCAGTGTTCCGCTTCCGTCATTTGGATATTAGGCGCAAGTCCGGGATTTTTCTGCACATTGATACGTTCTTTTTCGTCCACAGGGTCGAAATTGATTTGAACTTGCAGTTCGCGGATAGCCATGTCAAGTTTGAGTATGAGTTCGCTCATTTCTTTGAGGAGCTTATCGGAATTTTCAATACCCAAGCCTGAAAGGACGTTCGCATTTTTGGCAAGTTCCGTCTGATAGCGGATGGCGGCGGGATAAATGTTCGTGCGGGCCATGCTTAAAGCAAGTTTCGCTTCCGTATGGGTTGTTTTGATATATTGCTCGAAATACACTTCCTGGCGGGAACGCAGTTCTTCACGGCAAAGCACGTTGTAGCGCGTGCAAAGGTCGATGATTTCCGGACTGGTGAAAACGGGAAGCGCGTCCGGGGTATGGGGGTGAATGGGCAATTTGCGGCGTTCGGCTTCCTTGTGCCAGACTTTGGAATATCCGTCGCCGTTGAATAAAACCGCGCTGTGTTCTTCAACGATATAAGCCACAAGCTTTTGCACCGCTTCGCCGAGGGTGCAGTTTTTTTGCAGTTCACGTTCGAGGAAGGTGGCGGAAAAATCAAGGCTTTCGGCAAGCATGGTATTCAAAGCGACTATGGAACCGGCAGGATTTTGGGAAGAGCCGACGGCCCTGAATTCAAAACGGTTGCCCACAAAAGCGAAAGGACTGGTACGGTTTCTGTCGCCCGGGTCGGCGGGAATGGGAGGAAGCGTATCGACACCGATATTCATGATACGTTTTTTGCGGCTTCCTTTCACTTCTCCTATTCTGAACTGATCCAAAATATCCTGGAGTTGGTCGCCGAGGAAAAGGGACATGATGGCAGGCGGGGCTTCGTGCGCGCCAAGACGGAAATCATTGGAAGCGGAAGCAACCGTTGCGCGCAGGAAAGCGCCGTATTTATGGACGGCGCGAATGACGGCACAAAGGAAAACCAGGAATTGGGCATTGTCGTGAGGGGTTTCCCCCGGTTCGAAAAGGTTGCCGATTTCCTTATTGCCAATGGAATAGTTCACGTGTTTTCCGGAACCGTTCAGCCCTTGGAAAGGTTTTTCATGGAGAATGCAGACAAGATTATGTTTTCTCGCCACACGGCGGAGAATGGTCATGATCAGTTGGTTGTGGTCGGTGGCGAGGTTTGCGGATTCGTACAGAGGGGCGATTTCATATTGGCTGGGAGCAACTTCGTTATGGCGTGTTTTTACGGGAATGCCAAGTTTGTAGAGCTCTTGTTCCACTTCAATCATAAAGGCGAAAA
Source organism: Desulfovibrio sp. (assembly GCA_003512875.1). Classification (GTDB taxonomy): domain Bacteria; phylum Desulfobacterota; class Desulfovibrionia; order Desulfovibrionales; family Desulfovibrionaceae; genus Taurinivorans; species Taurinivorans muris. The sequence continues at coordinate 9,589 of DONZ01000203.1, forward strand.
CGCGTTCGGGAATAACGCCGTAATATTGGTCTTCAAATTCCTGTCCTTTTGGAGGTTTCGCACCGAAAAGGGTGCGTCCAGCAATGAGCAGATCAGGACGTTTCATGACGTAATCACGGTCGACAAGGAAATATTCCTGTTCCAAACCGCCGTTTGCCGCAATAGGCAGATTGGTTTCAACGCCGAAAAGTTTTAAAACTCGTTGGGCTTGTTTATTGACAGCTTGGTTGGAGCGCAAAAGAGGTGTTTTTTTATCAAGAGCCAGACCGGTCCATGAAAGGAAAAGCGTCGGAATGCAAAGAACTATGCCCCCTGCGTTTTCCATGACGTAGGCGGGGCTTGTTACGTCCCAAGCCGTATATCCGCGGGGTTCAAAGGGCGAGCGA
>DONZ01000202.1 GCA_003512875.1 Desulfovibrio sp.
TCTTTTTTTTAATTGTTTTTTTTATGCAATAAGAACAGCTCTTGAAAAAATCACCTTTGCAGGCGTTAAAAATCGGCTCAAATCTTGTGGTTGTAATTTTAGAGCATTTCCGTTTAACATGGGGAATTTTTCATGCAGGGGAAAAACTTTTATCGCTGCTGCCGCTGTCCGTAACGCCCGTAAACCCGATGACGGCTGCCGCAAAGCTCACAAGTTCGCTAACAGCTAAAGAGAGAAACTCCCCCCTCTGCACCCGTTGCAAAATTTTTTATCATGATTTTCTGAATACTTTTAAGATTACACAGCATTATGAATATCATGCGGAACTGCTCCAATATATACGGGAATTGAGACATTTCCTTACTTCTTACTGCCGCATTTCGGTTTGCAAGTAACGGCATGTCAATCTGATTTTTTAAATATTTTATTGAAATTTGTGGGGCAAAGTTGATATGTGTCAATTAAATCAAGATGTTTGACCATATGTAAGGTTTCTTCTTTATATTTTTTGAAATGGGGTGACGCGATATGATTTTCGTATGCTTTTTGATTTCTGTAAATTTCTAATATTCTTATTTGCGTATCATGTTTAATCAGCTGCATGGGGTAAATTGAAATGACGTCTTTTTCCTTTTCAACGGAAATTTGGGCGACTTCTGCCGCATGGTTTAAATATTCATCTAAATATTCCTGATATACTTCAATTTCTGATATTCTGACAATCATTCCGTTGTTATTGTCTTGTATTGGTTCTTTTGCCCAAATTGCAGTTTTTCCCATATGAATCATAGTTATTAGCATAAGTAAAATCTTTATCATGGTATTCATATCATTCTCCTATAACAAGTTTTTAATTATTATATAGTCCAGTCGTTATTGTTATAGATATAATAGTGGAAAAAAATTGCCTGATTTTGCCATGAAAAATGAATGGAAAATAAATAAGGCTCTAGCTCATTACCTTTACTAAGGTTTATGGGTAAGAGTAATGAAATTCAATGACGTTAATAGTTATTGCAACAAGTGAGTTGTCAAAATCAAACGGAGAAATAATTAACAGGCTGGGATTATTTAAATTTTTGAAAAAAGTTTTAATTAAAACTGTTCAAAATTTTTATTTTCAGGATTAATCCCATATTCACCTTCTTTTAAGTGCAAGATTAATTTTTCATCTGCTTGACTGTTAAACTTTATTAATCGTCTTTTAGCAAAGCTCCGTAAGCTTTCTATCCTATTTGTATGATATTTTCTCTTTATAAACTCATTTTCATGGTGGAATACTCTATACTGAACCATTCAAAATCAGTCCGTCTTATGTTTGCCAACCGTCCGTACGAATGATAGAACGTTTAAGAATTTTTTCTTGAATTACAGCCTGATTACTCTTTGAAATATTGTGGAATTATATGTACATGATTTTTTCTTTACAGTTCAGCATGCCGAAAACAAGTGTTTTTCTGCCGGCTTGCGTTCTCTTACTCGTCTAGTTTCAAAATGATTTTCGGCAAGTTCAAATTCTCCTCATTTTTTCTCTCAATACGCTGTATCATACTAGTATTATGATTTATGCCGGTATGGTGCTTGCGGGTGTATTTTACGTGGTTATATGGAGTTTTTGGTGTGAGAAACCAGACAAAAAACTTTTTTATTGGCTTATTGAGCATGAAGTCATTTTATTTTAATGAATTGCAGCGGAAAATTCGCGTTATTATGCATAAAATACGGCGTGCGGCGTTAAAAACCATGAACGTTTGCGGGGTATTCTCGTAAAGAATATTCGCAATTCCGACAAAGTTGAATGCGGTTTTTTGGAAAGAGAGGGGGCATATCCGTTTATAGAGAAGTGGGGCGATGGGGAGCTGGCTGTGGCGAGGCAATTTCTGAAAGCATATTTTTTTTGCAAGGATATTTCTTTGTGTCAGCATGAAAAGATGGGCTGTATGTATTGGACAGCGGCAGCTTGCTTTTATCATTCTTTGATAAAAGCAGGCGGCACGTTTTGGCAAAAAGTATTCAAAGCCGGTTGATATATAACAGACACAAAAAAAGGGAACTTGCGTTCCCTTTTCATATTTTCACTTCAAAAGACTATTAGTCTTCTTCTTTCTTGCCGGAGCCTTTCAAGCCGTACATGGTGGTAGAACCTGAAGACCAGTACATGAGCTTTTCATCAGCGATAAGAGCTGAAAGAACGTCTTTGACTTTACGCGGGCTTGCACCTTCGAAAAGTTCAAGGAAGTTGTTGAAGTAGAATTTGGTTTTTGAGCCGCTTTTGCTTTCGAGGAAGTCGATAACTTTCTTCTTATCGTCTTCGGTAACGGCAGCGTGAGCGGCAGCAGCGTGAGCTGCAGCGCCTTCGTAAGCGTGGAGAGCAGCATCAGTAAATTTGAACTGGGTGCTTTGACGCCATGTGTAATATGCCGGGTCACGGAAATCATCGATGAGGTGATGGGTAAATTCCAAGTCGCAAAGTTCGAAGAATTTTTCCCAGCCGATACGTTCTGCCCATTCGCCGAGGCGTTCGTATTTGCGGGCGTGCTGTGCATAAACGTCGATGATATGCTTGATTGTTTTGGTAAGTGTAGGCCAGCGTGGAGTTTCGTTAGGAATGTAGTGAACCACAACCTTTGAGAACTTAGGCATGCTGATACGGTTGGATACCTTGCCGCCAACCATGATAACGACACCGTCGCCGCCTTGACCGTCAGAAATCGGAAGAGCAGGGCACATGGTGTAGCAGTTGCCGCAGTACATGCAGCGTTCGCTCTTGATGGCGATGGAGTTGACTTTTTGTCCGTTGAAGTCTTCTTTTGAAGGACGGACAGCGGCAACAGGGCAAGCTGCAACAGCGAGAGGAATTTCGCAAAGTTGGTCAACCCATTCATGGTCGATCATAGGAGGTTTGCGGTGGATACCTACGATACCGATATCGGAGCAGTGAACAGCGCCGCACATGTTGAGGCAGCAGGCAAGAGAAATACGGACAGGTGCAGGCAAACGCATGTTTTGGAAGTCGGAGAAAACTTCGTCCATAACAGCTTTAACAGGACCTGAAGCGTCAGTTGCCGGAGTATGGCAGTGAACCCAGCCTTGGGTGTGAACGATGTTGGTAACACCCGCACCGGTACCGCCGATAGGGAATTTGTAGGAACCTTTATCATATTTACGGGAAGAAAGGTCAGCTTTGAGAGCTTTTAAGGTTTCTTCGTCAGTAACCATGAATTCAACGTTGTTACGTGTGGTGAAACGAAGGTGTCCGCCACAGTATTTGTCTGCGATTTCGCAGCATTCACGAATGTAAACGGTGGAAACGGTACGTGCTGCGCCGCAGCGGACGGTGTAAACTTTGTCGCCGCTTTCCGCAACGTGCATCAATACGCCCGGTTCGAGAATTTCGTGATAAAGCCATTTGCCAAAGTTATTTTTAATAACCGGAGGAAAGAAGTTATCATATGGACGTGGTCCAATATCTGAATTACGACCTTCCATTGGGTTTGCTGGATTATATCCGGAAGAAATGAAAGCCATATTTGCTCTCCTCCTAAATTAACGTTGGTGTCTTTTGCGGTATGCAACGATGTCACGGTTCCAGCCGCCGGGAACTTCTTCTTCTTTGA
>DONZ01000158.1 GCA_003512875.1 Desulfovibrio sp.
TCATAGAAATCTCCATAACAAATTGTTTCATTATTTGAAACTTTATTTCATTATTGTATACATAAAAAGAAATGTCAATATTAAAAAATTATCTTTTTTTAGAAATAGGTGCCGGATTAAAAGATCGTTTATGATTTTTAATGATAAAATCTTTCTGGCTTTTTTTTATTTCTTGGATTAAAATAAATGAGTAAAGGGCTTGAGAATGAAAGGAGATGGTATGGCGAAAAAGAAACCTACGTATTTGCAGACATTGAGCAAAGGGATACAGGTCCTTGAATATTTGGTTGAGCATAACAGCACAACCGTAACAAGTATGGCAAAAAATTTATCGCTTCAGAAAAGCGCCAGTTATCGTTTTTTAAATACTTTTAAATTGCATGGTTATGTTGTTCAAGATGACTCCAATAATTATATTTTAACGGATAGGATTAAAAAATTGGGGAGCGGAATTATTCCCAAAATTGAACTTCATAATATTTTTGTTGATATTTTAAATTCCATTGCCTTAAAATTCCATGCTCCTGCCGATATTATCAGCAATCTTGGCGTTTGGAACGGAAACGACATAACGTATTTGGCGCAAAACAACAATACGACATACAGTCAGTTTCATGAGGGCGGGCACGTTCCGGCTTATTGTTCCGCTCTTGGCAAAGCTGTTTTTTCATTAATGCCTCTTCCTGACACAGAAAAATATATGGAGAAAACGAATTTTGAGCAGTTTACGGTTCATACGACTAAAAAAGAAAATTTTTTGCAGGAATTGGAATTAACAAGGGCGCGGGGATATTCAATCATGAATGACGAGCTTTGTGTCGGGCTCAAAGGGGTCGGAATCCCCATTGTGATTGAAGGACAGCCTGTTCAGTACGCATTAAGTCTGACAAGGACGATTTATGGGGATGCTGCAAAGTTTTATGAAGATGCGGTACCATTGCTGCAGGAAGCTTCGGAAGAGATCATGGGGTATTTGGAGTTAAAATTATTTTAACCATATTCAATTGCTTGAGATTATTTGTAAAAGAACCGCCAATTCTGCAATTTGGCGGTTTTTTTACTTAATAGGTTGACAAAAAAACATATTGTATGCAATAATGAAATTATGTTTCATATAATGAAACATAATCGGAGCTTTTATTTAATTTTTGACAAATCATTTTTGTTGAAGATCCAAAACAATCATTGCATGAAATGCAGAGGAGTTTAAAATGGATTTTGACCGTATCGCAGTAGTTACCGGCGGCAGCAGGGGGATTGGCAAAGCTGTTGCCCGTGAATTGGTTGAATGTGGCTATCAAGTCATCTTGATTGCACGGAGTATGAAAAATTTGGAAGCGGCCAAAGAGGAATTTATGAGAGCTTATTCCCTTTCTGATAAAAATTCACCAGAGCTTCTTACTCTTGATCTTCTTGATGAGAAAAAAGTGACGGAAGCTGCGGAACATATTGTTTCAAAGTATGGGCGGGTCGATTTGTTGTTTAATGGGGCAGGAATAAGTATTCCCGGAACATTGGAACAAGATGTTGAAACGTTCGATACCTTGTTTGCGGTAAATCTGCGGGCGCCGTTTTTGTTGATGAAAGCCATTATTCCTCTTATGGTGAAACAAGGCGGGGGCAGAATTATCAATATGGCGTCACGAAACGGCAAAGTCGCTGTTTCCAAGTTAGGCGGATATTCCGCCTCAAAATTCGGCTTGATGGGGCTTGATGAATCGCTTTACCGCGAATTTTCATCTCAGGGAATCAGTATCACTACCGTTTGTCCCGGCTGGGTGAATACGGATATGGCTGCCGGTGAAGGCGGATCAATGCCTCCGGAAAAAATGATACAGCCTGAAGATATTGCCAAAACGGTGCGTTGGTTATTGTCGATGACACCGTCCGTAAGGGTTATGGATGTCTTATTGGAATGCGCCGGTGACGTTGAAAAAAGAGCGTCGGTTGAACTTGCCAAATTATATGAGCTTCGCAGCAGGCATAGGGAAGAATTTGATTCAATCATTGTTGACGGTTCAAAGTAAGAGTTTTTATTTCGGATAGTATGAAAAGACAATGAAAATCGCAGGGTAAAATTTAAAAGAGCTTGACAAAAAAATAACAATGTGCTAAGTTCTAATTATAAAAAAAGTATTTCATATAATGAAACAAAAAATATTAATCTTCTAAGAAAGGAGAATGTTATGAAATCTATGCTTAAAAAAGTATTAATAATGCTTGCTGTGATAAGCATGGCAATGGTTTCTTCCGGAATTGCGAGGGCAGCCCAAGAAGTTAAATTCTTATTTCCGGAACCGACGAGCTCCGCATTGACCTATCCCGAAGGGCAAATGCTGGGCGTTTATTGCGGCGCTTTTGATTTTCATATGAAGGAGCTGCCTGTATTGTGCGGCAGGTATGCCGCCCGCTGGGTAGGCGATTTATATAAATCTCCTGAAGATGTTTTAAATGCTGTTGCGATGGGTGCCGGGCAATTCACGTATACGACCCCGTATTTTATTGAGCAATTCGACCCTGAGTGGCGTGTTTTATTAACTCCGGGCTTGGTTAAGGATATGAGCCATTTTATCCGTATCATGAACACTCCCGAATGGAAAGCGAAGCAGGAAGAGCTTGCAAAAAACAAGGGGTTCCGTATCTTGAAATGGCCTACGACCATGGGTAATTTCTTTGTTTATACAAACAAGGGTCCCATTGAGAAGGTTGAAGACCTGAAGGGGGTAAAAATTCGCTATGCAGGACAGCAAACCTTTGGCAATGCGTTTAAAAAACTTGGAATTATCGGTGTTGCAATGCCTTATTCCGAAGTCGTATCCAGTTTGCAGACCAATATGATCGACGGTCATATCGATAATATTTTTGCGTATGAATATTATGACATGCCAAGAACGTGCAAGTATGTCATCTCCCATCATTTCGGACCGATGCCGTTGGCTTTGGTTGTCAATAGCGCATGGTGGGATGCTTTGCCGGAAAAAGAAAGAAAGGCTATGGAGTATGTTGTCAACGTTGTGGATTGCCAAGCTTATTTTGATAATAATGAAGCGGCTGTCATTGAATGGTGGGATAATAATCCCAAGGGAGAAGTTATCAGATTTACTCCCGACGAACTTGAAAAATGGAATAAGCTTTTGGAAGAAGCCAATGCTGATTTATTGCAGTCTGTTGACCCGAAATTGCTCGATGCGATCCGCCGCACAAGATAATTGAGAAAGCCGCCGCTGTCTTCGGGCAACGGCGGCGCAGAAAAAGGATATGTTTATGCCGCATTCCGAAAATAAAACAATTATAAAGAAAATAAAAAATTATTGGTATAAATTTTGGGCATTGGTCTTTTTTTTAGGGGTAAGCATAAACTTCACAGAGATTGTTTGCAGGACTGTTTTTAATTTTTCGGTTGATTTGATGTATGATTTGCCTGTATGGCTTACCATTTGGTCCGTAATGATGTTGGCTGGACCTATTTTGCCGGATGGTGAACATGTTTCCGTTGATATGGTCCGTGACAGGCTGTCAGGTACGCCCAAAAAAATTCTGGAAGCAATCAATATCGTTATCTGCATCATTTTTGGTGCGGTTATCACCTACGGCGGTTATCTCGTGACAAGCCAGTATTATAAATTCAATATGAATATCATACGGATAGTGTCTGTGCCCCGTTGGCTTGTTGAAAGCTGCATTCCGATTGGCATGGCGCTGTTCACCGTATTTGCGGTGATACGGTTTTTCAATGTGATAAGGGAAAAAGACACACAAAAACAAGAAAACGAATATTGAGGTGATATATGGGAATTGTTGATTATATCGCTATTGTTTCCATTGCGATACTGTTTTTGTGCGGCACTCCGCTTTCTGTGACATTTGGTATCGGTTCTGTCGTCATCATGCTCCACACTATGAATGTGCCGTTAGCCAATGTTTCGCAAGTCTTTTTTACGACAATGAGCTCCTATCCCATGCTTGCCATGCCGTTCTTCATCTTGGCGGGTAATCTCATTCTTTGGGGCGGGGGAATGACAAACCTCCGTGATTTTATGAACAGGATGGTTGGCCATTTACCGGGAGGCATGGCTGTCGCGATATGTGTTTTTGCGGCGTTTTTGGGTTCTATTTCAGGTTCAGCAACTGCCTGCCTTGCTATCATCGGAACGATTTTTGTGCCTATGATGGCTCATTCCGGTTATTCAAGGGCATTCGCTTCGGGACTTGCCGTAACGTCAGCCGGGCTTGGCGCAGTTATTCCTCCCAGTGTCTTCATGATTGTTTTCGGGGCAAGCAACCGTGTATCTGTTTCGGATTTGTTTGCGGCGGGGGTCGGACCGGGGCTTTTGGCTGCGTTTCTCATGTGTGTGACGTCCGTCATCATTTCAAAGAAGCGCGGCTATCGTTCGGAAGTAAGGGCGACAAGCAGGGAAAAGTTTGAAGCGTTCAGGAAAGCATTTTTCATTCTGCTTATGCCTGTGATTGTTTTAGGCGGTATTTATTCTGGAATTTTCAGTCCCACCCAAGCCGCCTCTGTGGCTTGTTTTTATTCTTTGTTGATTGGAATTTTTGTTTATAAGGGAATTACTTTCCAAGTATTCATGCATTCCGTTGTTGAAACGGTAAAACTCAGCAGCATGATTTATTTTTTGGTCATTGGCGGTGATTTGTTCGGCAGAGTTTTGGGATATATCGGTGTTCCGCAAATGATTTCACAATTTGTCATTGATTTGCAGCTGGGACCCGTCACGTTTCTTATAGTTGTTCAAGCCTTGCTTTTGGTAATGGGCTTCTTTTTTTCAAGCTTTCCTATGGTTGTCATTGTGCTGCCATTGTTTTTGCCCAGTGTTTTTAATTTGGGGATTGACCCTGCCCTTTACGGCGCGCTTGCTGTTTTTTGTTCCATCATAGGTGAGGTTACCCCTCCTATGGGACCGCAGCTTTGGATTGCCGCGCCTATCTGCAAGGAAAAGATCGGCAATATCATGCGGGAAAGCTGGGTTTTTCTCGGCGTGCAAATATTGACATTAATTATTGTGACGGTATGCCCTCAAATATCGTTGTTTCTTGTAAACGTATTGCGGTAACCTTGTTAACATATGAAAAAGGGGCTTTTTTTATGGTTGGAGATATTGAACTACTGTAATATGCTGGCTTTTTCCAACTTTTTTTTGCATTGATACCTTTCATCAAGCTTGACTTCTCTTAATTCTTCTTTTTGTTTTTTCATGGAATAAAAAAATTCCTTTCTTTATCAAATGAGTTATTGAAACCCGACCGTTCGCACAAGCAATCAAAAGCGGCATTCAGGAACACATCCTATTTTAGGGATGTGTTTTTTTGTTTTTAACACAGTGTGTTGTGAAATAACCATGAAAAGCGAATTGGTCTTTTATGGGACTGTCTGAACAATAATCATCACACTGTTATAATGCGGAATATCTTTTGATGATGAGAAAATTTGCTTGCTATATATATATATATATAGGTTAGACAAGAAAAAAGGCGGGTTGTGCATATTTGCTGTCTGTTGTCATTATTCGTTTCATTGATGTTTTTTTCTGTTGTTTCACAATAAAAAATGGGGGGGAGTATGTTTGTTCAGCAAAAGACGATTTTCGTAAACGGTGTGATTAAAACTATGGATTTAAATAATCCGGAAGTTGAAGCGGTTTGCGTAAGTGCCGGAAAAATTGAAGCATTGGGCAAAAAAAGCGAAATTTTGGAATATGTGAAAAATGTTCCGCATGAAGTGATAGATTTGCAGGGAAAAGTCGCTTATCCCGGTTTTATCGATACCCATAGCCATTTGGATATGTGCGCATTGGCATTGGAACGGGTTTCCTGCGATTTGAGTCTTAAAACAATCGATACCGTTATCAATAAATTAAAAGAAAAAGCTCATGCAACCCCCAAGGGCGAGTGGGTTATCGGCTATTGTTACGACGATACCGGACTGCAGGACAACAGGCATTTGGATAAGCATGATTTGGATAAGGTAAGTACGGAACATCCTGTCATTGTTTTCCATATTTCAACACATCTTGGTTATATCAATAGCTATGCGATTAAAAAATTAGGAATAACAAAAAACAATAAGGTTGAGGGCGGGGAATATGTTATCGGCGAAGACGGCGAACCTACGGGTTTGCTATTGGAATTCGCCTTTTTTGAGACCATAGCATATTTGCCCGAACCGACAGAAGAGCGTTTAAAAGAATTAATCGAACAAGCGGTTCATAACTATAACGCTGTTGGCATCACCACATTCCATGTGGGGGGTATCGGGCTTAGCGCCAATCCGGAAAAAACAATGCGCTGTTTTTTGGATTTGGAAAGACAGGGAAGATTGACCGCCCGCGCATATTTGCATTTCATGCCCGGCGTTATGGAAACATTCGCCCAATACGGCTTATGGAATTTTGGAAGCGACTATCTGAAATTCGGGGGATTGAAATATTTTACCGATGGCTCGATTCAGGCTTTCACCGCCGCATTAAGCGAAGATTATTATTCAAAACCGGGATATAAGGGCAGCGTTTTATTTCCTCAGGAAGAAATTGACGCAATTATTGAAAAATATCATTTGATGGGTGTTCAAGTCGCTGTTCATACCAATGGAGATCAAGCTTCAGAAGGGGTTATCCAAGCCTTTGAAAAGGCGTATGAAAAGTCTCCTGTACGATTAAACCACTTGCTTATTCACGCTCAAACCGTCCGGGAAGATCAGCTGGACCGCATGAAAGCCATAGGAATAATACCGTCGTTTTTGGACAGCATATTTCTGTTTGGGGCGACAGGCACGCAAGTATTTTCTTGGGACCGGAACGTACCGGTCGCATGAATCCGGCAGGTTCCGCCGTCCGCCGCGATATGCCGTTTTCCCTGCATTCCGACAGTCCCGTTCTTCCTATCATGGTTCTTGAAAGTATCAATACGGCGGTAAACAGAAAAAGCAGCGGCGGAAAAATTTACGGTGAAGATCAAAAAATCACTCCATATCAAGCACTGCAGGCGTATACGACTCACGCGGCTCTTTGCTGTTTGTCGGAAAATGACAGAGGAGCCTTAAAAGCGGGATATTACGCCGATATGGTTGTTCTTGAACGTGATATTGAAAAAATTGCTCCCGAAACTATCATCGATACGAAAATTTGCATGACTGTTTGCGGCGGAAAGATTGTTTATAAAGCATAAAACCAATAAAAAAATAGAGAGGGGCTTTTATGATTGAAGGATTTTCTTGGTATTTAAGCTACATAGTCGTTTATTTTGCGATTATGTTCGGTATCGGGTTTTACTATTTTATGAAAGTGAAATCAGCTGACGATTATCTTATCGGTGGCTGGAATATGGGCTTTTGGCCTATTGTCGGCACGGTTATCAGCACATGGTGCGGCGCGTCCGTATTTATCGGCACGGTAGGACTTGCGTTTAATGTCGGTATGTCCGCATACCTTCGTTTTTCTTTCGCAAGCATTTTCTTCACTCTTCTTTTGATTATCGTGTTCGGCAAGTGTTTGAGAAGACAAAGGCTCTATACCTTGGCTGACCTTTTCGGACAGCGTTTCGGTCCTAAAGTGGGTATCATTCCCTCTATTTTGTCCGCATTCATTTATGCCATTCCGACAACAGCGATGCAGTATATCGCAATGAACACCATTTGGACGACTATTTTCGGTTTGGACCCGACTACTGGGCTTATCCTTTCCACGGTGCTTATTTTTGCCTTTACCGTTTTGGGCGGTTTGCCGGGAACCATCATTACCGATGCGCTGCAGGCGATCATCATTGTGACAGGCATTATTATTCTTGCCGTGGCAACCGTAAAATTTGCAGGCGGCTTTGAACATATCATAGAAGTGACCCCTCCAGAATATTTATCACCGGCGGGACCGTTCGGTTATCAGGAAGTATTTTTATATTTCTTGTCTGTGGGACCTTTTTATTTGATGTGGCAATCAAGCTGGCAGCGTATTTTTGCCGCCAAAACAGAAAAAATTTCTTTTAGAGCGAACGTGACGGCTGTTTTGATTTGTTCATTCATTTTATTGATGCCCTGCATTATCGGCGTTGCTTCACGTTTATTTTTACCGGCGGATATCAATGGTGACATGATCTTTTCAAGGGTGGTGAAAGATTTGCTTCCTCCTTATATCGGCGGATTTATTTATTGCGCGCTTCTCGCCGCTCTTGTGACGGGGGCGGATTCGTTTATCCTGCAAGGCAGTTCAAGCTTGACCCACGACCTGTACAGAAGATTGATCAATCCCGATGCAACCAATAAGCAAATTTTGTTTGTATCGCGTATTACCGTGTTGTTTGTCGCTCTTGCCGCATTCATCGTTGCAATGTATTTCAGCGGTATTCTGGCTATTTACCAATGGGTGCTGCGTCTTACGGCGACAACGCTCGTTCTTCCTTTCCTCGCAACCATGTTTGTAAAGAGAACGACAAAAACCGGCGTTTTGTGCGGCATGGTCGGCGGATTGGTTTCAACGTTAATCTGGCCTTTGCTCGGCATAACTTTCGACCAAACGATTTTCGGTTTCTTGTTCAGTTTCTTAGGACTTTTCTTCGGTTCAATGTTCAGCAAGCATTCTCCGGAAGAATTTCCTGCTGCCGTGATGTGGGAAAATCTGCCATGCGCAAACGCGGAACCGGAATGCAACTCCGTTTATGCTGACAAGTTAGATTGATTGTTTGATTGAATTGAAAATTCATTGATGAAAAGATTGTTTTCTTATATGGGAAAACAATCTTTTTTCGTTGGATAATGACGTTATGAAAAAAGCCCGATACGTTTCATGAAGATCGGGCTTTTTGCTTTTAATATAACAAGTTAATTATAAAAATTAACTGGTTAATTTAAAAATGATTTTATCTTGCGACAG
>DONZ01000188.1 GCA_003512875.1 Desulfovibrio sp.
AAGCCGTTATACATGGAAAGTTCCACCCGTTTCGGGTCGATCAGCAGCATTTGCACTTCATGGGGCTGCGCCTTGTAGAGTATGCTCAAAATAATGGAATTGAGGCACACGCTTTTTCCCGCGCCCGTCGCTCCCGCCACGAGCAAATGGGGCATATCGTCCATTTTTATGCTGACAGGCGCTCCGAAAATATCTTTGCCGAGCCCCAAGGTCAGCTTGGACTGCGATTCCGTGAACGCTGAATTTTGGATGATTTCTTTAAAACTGACAATCTGGCGTTTGTCGTTCGGCACTTCGACACCGACGGTATCCGTTCCCGGAATGGGGGCTTGTATGCGGACAGCCACGGCTTTGATAGCCATGGCTATATCTTTCGCCAGCGCCTCGAAGCGTTTGACTTTCACCCCGCGTTCCGGACGTATCTCATACATGGTGACCACAGGTCCGGGCAAAATTTCCGCAAGCTTGCCCATAACGCCGAAATCCGCAAGACATTCGATGAGTTTTTTGCCTTTTTCATCGAGGCTTTTTTGATTGGGAGCGTCTTTTTGTTCCGCAACAGGGGATAAAAGGTCCGCGGGAGGCAAATCCTTATTTTCAGGTTCTTCCTTATCGTCGGAAAAAAACGACCAAAAGCTTTTTTTCTTCAATTTTTCTTCTTTCGCTTTTTCGCCGTTTTCCTTGTTTTCTTTTTTGTCCTCTTTCGTTTCTTCTTCGGTTTCGTCATTGTCCGCGAAAGAAAGGGGCGAGCTTTTCAGTCCCAAAGGATCGTCTTCGCTCAGCTCGTAATCCGTATCGTCCTCGTCTTCGTCATAAACGGAAAGAAGGGGCGGGGGGTCGCTATCATCGGCTTTTTCTTTTTTGAAAGGGTTTTTAAAGGATATTTTAAAAAAGTTTCCCGATTTTTCTTCGGTTTTTTCTTCATAATCAAAAACCGTATCGCCGCTTTTGCTGTTGTTTTTCACGCGCAGGGCGAATTGGATGATTTTGCCGAAAAGATTGACCCATGAAATATGGAAGCATAATTCCATGCCCGCCATAAGGCAGAAAAGCCAGATGAAAGCGCTGCCGATAGGATTGAAATAAAGATGGAAGGTGGCATAAAGCCATGCGCCGCAAAATCCCCCTCCCTGCACGTCCCCGATGCCGATGCCGGTCGCTTCCGCAAAAGAAATGAAGCAAAGGGTTAAAATAAGGCAGCCGAGCATGCTGTACCATGGAATGATGACCCAGCGCACAATGAAGCCCAAACCCATTCCGAAAAAGAAAAGTACCCAGACATAGGAGGCTATTCCGAAAAAATCGTTGAGAAAACCGGATAAATACGCTCCGAACGTGCCGGCATAGTTTTTCACTTCATAGGACGAGCTGATAGACTGGTTCAGCGTGGGGTCGTTGATATTGTGGCTCCAGAGGCTGATCCCTATAAGCAGGCTTAAAAATAAAAAGAGCAAGCCCAAAAGCTCGCGTACATGTCTTGTGTTACGCGTAAGAACTCCGAAAAAGGAAAGGGGGTATCCCTTTCCTGAAACTGTATTTTTTATTCACGTCCGAGGTATTCGTCGTTTTCGGTATTGACTTTCACTTTGTCCCCGACTTTGACGAAAGCGGGAACCTGAATGACGACGCCGGTTTCAAGCTTTGCGGGTTTGGTGATGTTGTTGACGGTATCGCCTTTTGCGACTTCTTCCGTTTCGACGACGGCAAGAATGAGGGAAAGGGGAATTTCAATGTCGATAGGTTCGCCGTTGTAAAGAAGAACGGAAACCTGCTGCGCTTCTTTCAGATAGCGTTCTTTGCCGCCGCAGAAATCCGCTTTCAGATGGAGCTGTTCATAGGTGACCATATCCATAAAGACAAGATCGGTACCTTCTTGGTAAAGATATTGCATGTCACGCTGTTCAAGGTCGGGACGTCCGACTTTTTCGCCGGAACGGAACGTATTGTCTACAACGCGGCCGTTCAGGATATTGCGGAGTTTGGTACGCACCATCGCGCCGCCTTTTCCGGGTTTGAAATGCTGAAATTCAACAATTTCATAAGGTGTGCCGTCAAGTTCGATTTTTAAGCCGCGTTTGAAATCCGTAGTGGAATACATAATTGCTCCTTGATTCAATGTTTAGTTTTTAGCATTATAACGTATTAGGGCGTCAACTGCAAGCAAATATGAATCAAGCCCGAAACCGGCGATAAGCCCGATGGAGGAAGAGGCTATCAGACTTTTGCCGCGCAAGCCGTCCGCTTCTGATTTCGCATTGCCGGAACGGGTCAGAATATTGCTGATATGCACTTCGACATAAGGGACCTTTATCCAGGAAAGACAATCGGCGAGCGCAAGGGAGGTATGGGTGAACGCTCCCGCGTTAAGCACGATGCCGGGAATTTCCCGGTTTAAAAATTCCGTGCGGGCTTCTTCCAGCCTGTCAATGAGCCGTCCCTCGTGATTGGATTGGAAATAAAGCGCTTCCAGCCCTTTTTTTCGCAGTTCCTCAAAAACGTATTCCATGCCCTGTCCGCCGTAAATGTGCGTTTCGCGTTTGCCGAGATGTCCGAGGTTCGGTCCGTTGATAATCAAAACTTTTTCAGGCATAAAATCTTCCTTGTGTTTTCTTTTGAAATGGTGTATAAAAATTATACAAATATGAACGGTTTTGTTTAAAATTACAAAGAGATAATCACACACATCTTTGCTGTTACCGGTATTTTATAACAAATGGGAACAATATGGGCAATATTAATTTTGAAGACTTTAAATTCCCCCGCCTTGTGCTGGAAGAAACGCTTTATACGCTCGGTCAGCTGAAAAACGCCGCTCCCGATTTTCCGCATATAGCCCTTGCGGGGCGTTCCAATGTGGGAAAATCTTCGCTTATTAATGCGCTGGGGCGCAGGAAACAGCTTGCGAAAGTAAGTTCCACTCCCGGAAAAACCCGTTCCGTCAATTTATACAAAGTCGAACCGCACGGTTTTTATCTGACGGATTTGCCGGGATACGGGTATGCGAAACGTTCCAAGTCCGAACGGGAATTGTGGGCGGATTTGATTGAGAAATATCTGGTGGAATGTGAGAATTTAGCCGCAATGGCTATTTTGCTCGACTGCCGTTTGGAGCCGCAGGAGGCGGACAAGATGATGGTGCGGTTCGCCTTGGCGCATGCCGTGCCTGTTATTCCGATTTTGACAAAAGCAGACAAATGCACGCAAAAAGAACGCAGTGAGCGCATAAGCCAATGGACGGTGCTTATTCCCAAAGGCGAGCCTGTGGCTGTTTCTTCGCAGACGGGTTTCGGTTTGGAAGCCGTATGGAAAAAACTTATCGGTGCTGCCGGACAATCGCGCTTTGTCGGTTCTCATGCGGAAGAAAGCGCCGGGCAGGAAGAAAAGGGCGCGGGCGTATATGAAGTTGTCGGAGTATCGATAGAAAAACTTTCCGAAGAACCAAAAGAACAAAACGGGCAGGCGGGACTTCGGGAAGAGCGGCAGGCGGAAACAGCCGGACCCTTTGCCCGAGACCCTGAAAAACCCAAAAAAATCCGTACCAAGCGGGGGGCGGCGGCAAGGGAACGGGAAGCTTTGAAAAAAGCCCGGGCGGAAAAAGCGCGCATACGGGCGAAAGCGGAAAAATCAAGAGCGAAGCATAGGAAAAAAGAAAAGGAAAAATAATGCCGGACTTATCTCTTTTAAATTCAGCGCAGTATCAGGCCGTGACGGCGGGGAACAATCCTTTGCTCGTCATTGCGGGGGCGGGCAGCGGAAAAACCCGCACCATAGTATACAGGCTCGCCTATTTGGCGGAACGGGGCGTTGACCCCTATTCCATTCTGCTTTTGACGTTTACCAAAAAAGCCGCCCAGGAAATGCTGCACAGGGCGGCTTCCCTGCTCGGCTCCGATTTAATGGGCGTGCAGGGCGGAACATTCCACGCTTTTTCCTATGCGCTTTTGCGGCAGTTTCCCCCTTCCTGGGCGAAATCGAATTTGAGTATTCTGGACGGCGCCGACTGCACGGCAATTATCGGGCACTGCAAGGATGAAAAAAAGATAGGCAAGGGGGACAGGTCTTTTCCGAAAAATGCGACCGTTCACGGGCTTATCAGCAAGGCACGCAACAAAGAGCTGCCTCTTGAGGAAATTTTGCGCCGTGAAAGCCAGCACCTGCTTCCGCATGCGGAAGCCCTCTGCGAGCTTGAAACGCTGTATCACGCTTACAGGCGTGAGCATAACGTGCTTGATTATGATGATTTGCTTTTTGAACTGGAAGCAGGCTTAAAAGAGAACCCTGCGCTTTTGAAACGCATGCATGAACGCTTCCGCCATGTCATGGTGGATGAATATCAGGATACCAACATGGTGCAGGCTCGGCTCGTGCGTCTTTTGACCGGCGGGGATACGGCTGTCATGGCTGTCGGCGACGACGCCCAGTCGATTTACGCGTTCCGCGGGGCGAACGTGCAAAATATTTTGGAATTTCCGAAGCTTTTCCCCTGCTGTGAAATTGTGCGTCTGGAAGAAAATTACCGCTCCGTTCAGCCTATTTTGGATATTGCCAACGCTGTTTTGGAAAACGCGCCCGTCGGGTATCAAAAGCATTTGTTTTCTAAGCGCGGCTGTGAGGAAAACACGGTAAGCGTGCAGGTTGTGCGTCCTTTCAGCGACATAACGCAGGCGCGTATCGCAGCCCGCATGATAGACGGGCTTCTGCATACGGAGCAGGGGGCGGATATCGCCGTGCTTTTTCGGGCGGGGTATCAGTCTTATCATTTGGAAATCGAGCTGAACAAGCTCGGCATCGGTTTTAAAAAATACGGCGGGGTGAAATATACGGAAGCTTCCCATATCAAAGACGTGCTTTCTTATCTGCGTTTGCTCCTGAACCCCATGGATTTGCCGGCTTTTGAACGTATGGCGGGCTTGTGTAAGGGAATAGGCGCCAAAACAGCCCGTAAGCTTTTTGGTCTCGCCATGCAGGAAGATAAGGAAGCTTTGCGGAAAGCCTGTAAGAAATATCCTGATTTTTGGGCGGATTTGCAGCTTCTTATGGAAATGCGGAAAAACAGCGTTTCCCCCGAAAAGATGCTGCGTGCCGTGATCGATCAGTATCAGCCGCGTATGGAACTTCTTTATCCGGACGATTGGCCGCGCCGTCAGCAAGGTTTGGAAGAGCTTGCCGGCATTGCCTCAAGTTATGCGGACTTGGCGGTTTTCATGGCTGACTTGTCTTTGGAAAATCCGGACGAGGCGGAAGACGGGGACGACAGCAGGCAAAAAGTGGTCTTATCGACAGTCCATTCCGCCAAGGGCTTGGAATGGAAGCATGTTTTCATTCTCGATTTGGTGGAAGACAGGTTTCCCTCCCGCCATGCGATGGTCAGTGCGGAAGATTATGAGGAAGAACGGCGGCTTTTGTATGTTGCCTGCACACGGGCGAAGGACAGTCTGCGTTTGTTTGTTCCGCAAAATATTTTGCAGCGCGGGCAGGGTTTTGAGGAAAGGGCGGTGCCGAGCCCCTTTATTAAAGAAATTCCCCCCCGTTTATACGAAGAAGTGATTGAGCAATACGGCGGGGTGCTGGTTAAGCAGGGGCTGCAAAAAAGCCCTTTGCAAACCATGAAGCCTGACATCAATATTTTCGACAGTTTTAAAAACGCCATGGCTGAAAGCGGAGAGGAAACGGCGGGCGGACAGCGGGAAACGGATTCTGTTTTCTGCGCTGCGAAACCGAAAAGCGCAAACCCGGCGGTAAAACTCGGCTATTGCAGGCATAAGGTTTTTGGACGCGGCAAAATCATTGAAGAAGTCGATTCCGAAAAAGTGCGGGTGAATTTTACGGGTATCGGGCTGAAAGTGATTATGAAAGCCTATCTGACTTTTGAAGACTGAAACCGAGGCGGGATGTATGAGCGGAAAACGAAGCGGTGAAGACGGCATATTGGATTTAATTGCAAAATATTTTCCCAACCGGCACCCCCACATGCTCTTGGGGCGCGGCGACGACTGCGCCTTAATGACAGTGCCGCAGGCTGCCGCGCTCGGCAATTCGGCGCTTTTCGCCGTAACATCCGATATTTTTGCGGAAAACGCCCATTTCCGCACATCGTACTTTACGGCTTCGGACATCGGGCATAAGGCGTTAGCCGTGAATATCAGCGATTTAGCCTCGAACGGTGCCAAGCCCTGCGCCTTTTCTTTCAATTTGACCCTTACCGAAAGGCAGGATCATGCGTGGCTTGAAGAATGCTTCCAAAGTATGGCGGACCTTGCAAATCGATACGATATGGTGCTGTGCGGAGGAGATTTGACCAAAGTTCCTCTGACCCGTACCAAGGAGAAAACGCAGGAAGGGCTCGACCCTCTGACGTTAGGCGGATTGAATATCGGCATTACCGCCTGGGGGACGTATGAACATGGTGGCGTTCCCCTCATGCGTCACCGTGCGTACGCAAAAAACCTTGCTGCGGAAAAAAATGCGGGGCGAAGCGTGCAGGCGGACCGTCCCGTGCAGGCAGGCGCATGCATGCGGGAGGGGGATATTCTTTTTCGTATCGGAGAAATCGGGCTTGCGCGGCTCGGACTTTTTTTGCTTGAAGAAACGCAGGACAAAGCGAAATGCGCGGAGAAATATCCCCATGCCGTCAATGCTCATCTGCGTCCTTCGCCCCTTGTGCGGGAAGGGCTTTTGCTTTCGCGGTTCGCAAAGGAATTTCCTTTGTTCGTCATGGATATTTCAGACGGGCTCATGCGGGATATTCCGCGTCTGCTTGCGCGCCAGGGGCTTGTTTTCGCAGATGAAAAGGCGTTCGGAGCCGACATTGTCCTGACGGAAGACACGCTTTCTTCCGAAGTGAGGGAATATTGCGGAAAAAACGGGCTCGACCCTTGTCTTTTCGCCTATAAGGGCGGTGAGGATTACGGACTGGCGGGCGTTTGCGCAAAAGAGGGATTTCCCGCTTTGCAGGCGTTTTGCAAAAAACACGCGGTGGAACATTTCCATGCGCTCGGTGCCGTCACAAACGGTGCGGTAACGTTCAACCGGCAAATTGCGGAGGAAGCGGGTTTTGACCATTTCCAATGAAAACAATGAAGCCCTTGCCGAAGTGATGAAAGATCTGCGCCCTTCTTTCTGGCGTCCTTTTTTAATCACTTCCTTACTGCTTTTGCTCGTGGTGGCGTTCATCACCGATTACAATATCCGCCAGTCCGAAGAAGTGCTCGGCGAACAAATGGCGGACAAGGGCATTCGCGCCATATGGCTTTTTGAAAATGTCCTTATGGATAAAATTCAGTTTAAAAGTACGGAAGTGCGCAATGAGTATATCCGCCATCTGGGCACGCAGGACGATTTTTCTTTTCTTGCCGTGACCGATAGCGAGGGGCGCTTTTTGGCGCACAGCGACATGAAAAAAATCGGTTCGTATCTGACTGTTTTCGATGCCGGGGAAGAAAGCGGTTTTTGGGAACGGGTGGAACATATTTTGCCGAGAACCGATGCGCAGGGCACGGCTTGGGGTTTTGTGAGCATCGGCAATGAACGGCTTTTTTTGGTGCACAGGATTTACGGCGAAAACTTCCGTCAGGGGAATTTGCGGTATCTGCACCCTGAAATTACGGACTTTATCAATAAAGATGAAGTCAGGCATGTTTTCGCCGCAATAAATTCCAAAACCTTGCAAAAAGACATCGCCGTGTACAGACGCAAGGCGTTCACCGTCGCTCTTTGGATTTTGGGGCTTTCTTCCGTTTCCATGTGGATGGTTTCCCTTGTCAATAAATTGGTCAGCAACAGGAAAGCCATACGCATAGCGGAAAAAACCATCGCTTCCATGCGGCGTGAAGTGCTTGAGCTTGAAGAAGAAGTCATCAAACGTGAAAAACTCGCCGCCATCGGGAATTTAGCCGCCGGCGTAGCCCATGAGATACGCAATCCCCTAAGTTCAATCAAGGGCTATGCCACGTATTTTTCCGGATATTTTCCGAAAGAAAGCAATGAATATAAGGCGGCGCAAATCATGGTGCAGGAAGCGGAACGCCTGAACCGTGTCGTGGGTGAACTGCTGGGAGTTTCCCGCCCTACCGATGTTAAAAAAGCGGAAATTCCCATTGACGGGGTATTGGATACGTGTATCGCCATTTTGCAGGCGGACGCGAAACAGCTTGGCATTGAGTTTCGGGTTTTCGGCAGGGGCAAGGTGCTGAATATCGACCCTGACCGTATCAAGCAGGCGGTTTTGAATATCTGTTTAAATGCCGTCGAGGCTATCCGCGATGAAAAGAAAACCCTGCGAAAGGAAAAGCGCTATCATATCGATATGACGGTAACGGAACAGGAAAAAAATTTTTGTCTGACCATAAAGGATAACGGTCCCGGAGTTGACCCGGAACTTTTAAGCAGGATTTTCGACCCGTATTTCACCACGAAGAATGAGGGGACAGGCCTCGGTTTGAGCAATGTGCGGAAAATTTTGGAGGCGCACGGCGGTTCCATAGAGGCGGAAAGCCAGAAGGGGCTCGGAACCGTGTTCAATCTGTATTTGCCGAAGAGAGGATGAAAATATGCAAAAATCAACGCTGCTTATTGTTGATGATGATTACGCGCATAGGAACATGCTGAAACTTATGCTTGAAAATTGGCATTACCGCACTTTTGAAGTGGAAACCGGGGAAGAAGCCGTGGACTTCGTGAAAAAGCAGGCTGTCGATTTGGTGCTGTGCGACGTGAGAATGACCAATATGGACGGGTTCGCCACGTTGCTCGCCATTCATGAGTGGAACCCCGCCATTCCGGTTGTTTTGATGACAGCATATTCTTCCGTGGAAAAAGCGGTCGAAGCAATGAAAATGGGGGCGTATTCCTATGTGACGAAGCCTTTGGATTTTGAAGTGCTTAAGGCTACGCTTTACAATGCGTTGGAACATACCCGCCTGAAAGAGGAAAACACGCAGCTGAAGCAAGCCCTCGGCATTGCGCAGACCATGCCTTTGGGAAAAAGCGCGCTTATGCGTTCTTTGCAGGAAATGATTGAAACCGTCGCTCCGAGTGAGGCGACGGTGCTTATCACCGGAGAATCCGGCACGGGAAAAGAGCTTGTCGCAAAAGCGATTCAAGCGAACAGTCTGAGAAAAAACCAAGCCTTTGTAACAATCAACTGCGCCGCCCTTGCGGAAAATTTGTTGGAATCGGAACTTTTCGGGCATGAGAAAGGCGCGTTCACCGGAGCGGACAAAATGCGCGAAGGGCGTTTTGTGCAGGCGGATAACGGCACGCTTTTTCTCGATGAAATCGGCGAAATGCCGCTCGCCCTGCAAGTCAAGCTTTTGCGGGTTTTGCAAAACGGCGAAATCCAGCGTGTGGGCAGCGATAAGGTGAAAATCGTCGATGTGCGGATTATTGCCGCCACCAACAGGAATTTGCAAAAAGAAGTGGAAGCCGGGCGTTTCAGGGAAGATCTGTACTACCGTTTGAATGTCATCGCTCTGGAAGTTCCGGCTTTGCGCGAGCGTAAGGATGATATTCCTTTACTTGCGCAGAAATTTGTGGAAAACTTTGCGCGTGCGAACAGGAAATCCATAAAAGGGTTCAGCCCTCAGGCCATGGACATGCTTATGCGGTATGATTGGCCCGGCAATGTGCGGGAATTGGAAAACGCCATGGAACGGGCTGTCATTCTCACTGTGGGCGAATACGTCACGGAAAGGAGTTTGCCTCTCGCCATTCAGCAGATGACGGGAAACACGGCAGCCGTGCCAAGCGGCATTCTTGCCAACAAATCCTTGGATGATATCGAAAAAGAAGCCATTTCCGCAACATTGGCGGAAACGGCGGATAATAAGAGCGAGGCGGCAAGACGTTTGGGAATCACCCGTGCGACCTTGCACAGCAAATTGAAAAAATATAACTTAGAATAGGGGTCCTTATGCTTTTGTTGGAAGGAAAAAGTGTTTCAAAGGCGCTGCGCGCGAAAGTGAAGGAAGAAATAGCCGCGCTTAGTTCCGCAGTCAAACGTGTTCCGGGGCTTGCCGTGATTTTGGTGGGGGAGGACCCTGCGTCCCAGGTGTATGTCCGCAATAAGGAAAAAGCTTGCGAAGAAGTGGGGATCACGTCCTATTCCTACCGTTTGCCCCATGACATAGGGCAGGAAAACCTGATAAAACTGATCAGGGAACTGAACGCCGATGATAGGGTCGACGGCATTTTGCTGCAGCTTCCCTTGCCTGAGGGGCTGAATACGCAAGCCTGCCTGCAAGCCATCGATCCCCGCAAGGATGTCGACGGTCTGCACCCTGAAAACCAAGGCAGGCTCGCTTTGGGGCTCAAGGCTCTTCGTCCGTGCACGCCGGCGGGAACACTTTTTCTGCTTGATTATTATAAATACGATTTGGAGGGCAAGAACTGCGTCGTGCTTGGCAGAAGCCATTTGGTGGGACGTCCCCTCGCCATGATGCTGAATGATAAGACCATGAATGCGACAGTGACCATGTGCCATTCAAAAACCAGAAATTTAAAAGAGATTTGCCGGCAAGCCGATTTTATTTTTTTGGCGATCGGCAGACCCCGTTTTCTCACTCCCGATATGGTCAAGGAAGACGCCGTGATTATCGACATAGGCATCAACCGCACGGAAGACGGGCTTTGCGGTGACGCGGACTTCAAAGCGTTGGAGGGAAAAGTCGCCGCCATGACGCCGGTTCCGGGAGGGATCGGGCTCATGACCATTTCCCAGCTTCTTGAAAACACCATGCAGGCATGGAAATACGCAATGGGTTTAATTCGGCTTGAAGATTTGGCATAAGGATATGTTGCCGTAAAAAAGACGGTATTTAAAAAAGGGCATTTGCTATGGCACGGAAAAAATCTTTGGCGTTTCGCAGGGAACAGGCGCGAAAAATTCAGGAGGGGCTGCAAAAACGGTATCCTGAGCCGGAAACGCATTTGCACCATGAAAACGCATGGGAGCTTTTGATTGCGACCGTGCTTTCCGCCCAGTGCACGGACGCGCGGGTGAATATGGTGACGCCGAAACTTTTTGCAAAATGGAAAGACCCGTTCAGTCTTGCGCGGGCAAATATCGCCGATGTGGAAGAGATAATACGGTCTACCGGTTTTTATCATAACAAGGCGAAAAATATCGTGGCGGCGGCAAAGCTTCTTGCTGAAAAATATCAGGGTGAAGTGCCGCGGACCATGGAAGAGCTGGTCAGGGTTCCCGGCGTGGCGCGCAAGACCGCCAATGTTGTTTTATATACGGCTTTCGGAATCAATGAGGGTTTGGCTGTCGATACCCATGTGAAACGTATCAGTCACAGGCTCGGTCTTACGGCTTCCCAAGACCCCGTGCGGGTGGAAAAAGATTTGATGGAAGTTTTTCCGCGGGAGGAATGGGGCAATGTCAATCACCGTCTTGTGTGGTTTGGAAGGCAAGTTTGCGACGCAAGAAATCCGAAATGTGCGGAATGTGAATTTGATACGCTTTGCCCGAAATACGAACCGAAAAAAACAGGCTGAACAGCTTGCTTTTTGTTTCATTGTCACCGTATGGGTTCTGCGGCTGTCTTCTGAATTTGCTGCCGCAAAAGGTGAAATTGCGTACAGAGAAAGCTGTCTTCAGTATCATAGTCAATGATATGGAGCGGTTCCGTTTAGCATGCACAAGGTTTTATACGACCTTGATTTAACCCGGTTTGAAGATTTGTTTTTATTTTCGGAAAAAACAGTTTTTTTATCTCAGGGAATAATTCCGAATGCCTGCAAATGCACTGGGCGTTTTTTATCGGTGTGCCCCGTCCTTTTCTTAGTATAATCACATAATTATAAAATATCTTTTTGACAAAAGCGGCTAGCCGTTCTGCGTCAGCAGTACGGCAAAAATGCGTCTTGGAGAGAAAAAAGATATACTGTACCGAAAATCGGCAATATGCTCAATGCTGCGAACTCTCAAAAACAGACAGCGAGAGCTGTTTCGTTTTTTAAAAGAGAGCAAAAAAATATGGGAGAGCGATACAAAGGGGGAACGTCCGTTCCCCCTTTAATAGAGCGTATCTTTATAAGCGTTCAATGACTTTATCAGTTATTTCAATGGTATTGCACAGGGTTTTGCCCTCTTCCATGATGTCGCCGGTCCTGAAGCCGTCCTGCAATGTTTTGCGGACGGCATTTTCAATGCACAGGGCTTCTTTTTCGAGGTCGAATTCATGAAGAAGCATCATGGATACCGATAAAATCGTCGCAAGGGGATTGGCTTTGTTTTGTCCTGCGATATCGGGGGCGGAACCGTGGATTGGTTCGTAAAGCCCCGCTTATTCGCTGCCGAGGCTGGCGGAGGCGAGCATGCCGAT
>DONZ01000121.1 GCA_003512875.1 Desulfovibrio sp.
AAAATTGAAATAAATATTTTGCACGTCATCCAAATCTTCGAGAGCGTCATTGAAACGAATGAGCTTTTCAGCGGTTTCCTTGTCGACCGGCACATAATTTTTGGGAACGAAGGCAAGAGCGGCTGATTCCATTTCCACGCCCTGTTTTTCCAAAGAATCACGCACAAGGCTGAAATCTTCCATCGCGGTATGGATGCTCCAAATATCATCGTCGTCTTTCACATCATCAGCGCCGGCTTCAAGGGCAAAATTCATAACAGTATCTTCTTCGGCATATTTTTCCTTAGAAAGCGTGATCACGCCTAATCTGTCGAACATGAAGCTGACCGAACCGCTTTCGCCCATTGAACCGCCATGCTTGGTGAAAAGGTGGCGGACTTCCGCAACGGTACGGTTTTTATTGTCCGTAGCGGTTTCAACGATAACGGCGACACCGCCCGTCGCATAGCCTTCATAGGTGATTTCAAACAATTCGCCGCCGGCATCCTGACCTGTGCCCTTGCGGATTGCGGATTCAATCTTATCTTTTGGCAGGTTAATGCTTTTCGCTGCGGCAATGGCGGCACGAAGACGAGGATTACCCGCAGGATCGCCGCCGCTTTTCGCAGCAATGATGATTTCTTTCGCTGCCTTGGTAAATTCTTTTCCGCGTTTTGCGTCCTGACGGCCCTTACGATGTTGAATGTTAGCCCACTTACTATGACCTGACATATATCCTCCGATAGTTAATTGTTTTTATTTCCGGTAAACCCAAGTCCCACTTGGAAAATTTCCTTGCTTTCAGCACGTGAGCTTTGAGGTTTGAATGTTTTCACACTTGCAAAAATAGGGCGCATCGCCTTGACCAAATCCTGAAAATCGGGTCCCATAAAAATTTTCGTAATAAAATTTCCGCCTGATTTCAGATATTTTTCAGCCACTTGTACAGATTCCAAACAAAGTTCCAAAGAACGCGCCTGATCGGTAAATTTCGTACCGGTCGTACGGGGCGCCATATCGCTTATCACCATATCAAACGGTCCAAGCTCCTCAAGCAACGCTTCAAATTCCAAACTCCGCTCAAATACATTTTCCTGCAAAAAACGCACATTTTGCGGAAAAACCGTTTCTGTCGCCTGCAAATCGCAAGCGAGAACAAGCCCGTTTTCACCGACTTTTTCAGCGGCGTATAAAGACCAAGACCCCGGAGCAGCCCCCAAATCGAGCACTTTCATACCCCGTTTGAACAGACGGAAACGCTTGTTCATTTCCTGCAGTTTATATACGGAACGGGCGGGATAATTTTCTTTTTTCGCCTTTAAAAAATAATAATCACGGTATTCTTTCATATTTTCTTTACTAATCAAAAAGTTAGAACTATACTTTTTTGAGGAATGAGTATAACGTATTTTTCGTACTAAGCCAAGAATTTTTAATGAACTTTAAAAATATGGAAAAAAGAAATCCCCCTGCCCGCATGAACGCTAAAACGATTATTGACGAACTTGGAAGAAAAAAAACGCTTCTGCATGGAGATTTTTCCTATATTCCGCTTGATTT
Source organism: Desulfovibrio sp. (assembly GCA_003512875.1). GTDB lineage: Bacteria > Desulfobacterota > Desulfovibrionia > Desulfovibrionales > Desulfovibrionaceae > Taurinivorans > Taurinivorans muris. Next base: position 1,540 of record DONZ01000121.1, read on the forward strand.
CCATAATTTCAACACATTTTATTCCAATCCTGAAAACGCCGTTTCCTGCAGGAAAAAACAAATTCTTTTCCTCGGGCTCGGAGCGGAACTTGACGATATTCTTCCCTGTTCCGAAAATAAGGAACAAGTTTTCTATCTTGAACACAGCGCCTTTGCCAAACAAATTTCCCATGATCTTCCAGAAAATTTTCAAGCCGTTGATGAAAAAGAATTGCCTGCGCTTTGCAACGCGGAATTTTTTCAAAAAACGGATATTCTTTTTTATAAACAAAATCTTCAGCTTTTCCCCGGCTTTTGGAATGCGCTTCTCATACGGCTGCGCAGCGCTTTTTTCGCTTCTGCGCAGCATACGCTTTCAGCAAAGGAAAAATATATTTTTCTGACCGGCGGAAACAATGATTTGCTGCACAGAGAACTTTGCCAAGCAATTCAAGACATTAATCATATCCCTGTTTCCTTGGGGCAAAAAAACATACAGGAAATCCTCGAACTTACCGACGCCAAAAAACCAGTCCTTTATTTGTCCGTAAACGCCCAATCCCTTGATAATAACGGACTTATCCATGAATATTTAAAACAAAAAAACATTCCTCTTGTCTTATGGTTTGTGGATAATGTTTGGAATATCCTTTCCCGCTTCAGCCAAGCATGGTGGAAAGAATGCGCAATTTTTCTGACGGATTTTTCCTTTGCCTCCCAATTACGAAAAGAAGGTGCAAAAAAACTTTTTCCCCTTCCCCTCGCAAGCCATTCTCTTCAGGCGCCCTATGCGGACCTTCCGCAAATTCCTTTGTTTTTTGTGGGTAATTCCAGCTTTGCCAACAAAAACGCCTACTTCAGCGGATGTAAACTTGAGCATGATTTTGAACAAAATATTTACAGGACCATTCAAAAAAATTTTTTCGAGCAAAAAGAACTGCCGGATTTTCACAGCATTCGGCAAAACCTGCTTTCCCAAGAAGCGTTATGGCAAAACAAAAATTGCAGGACAATAAGCTATGCCGCGACAAAAGCCGACCTTTATCTGCGCAAATTATGGCTTGAAAATTTAAGTCCCCTTGTCCACATCATGGGCGACAACGCATGGCAGGATATTTTAGCCACAAAGCACACCTTTTACCCGCCTGCGGATTATTACAAAATCTTGCCAAGTTATTATAAAAACAGCCTGTTCACACTCAACCTGACCAGTTTGCTTATGCCTGCGAACCTCAGCCAGCGTCATTTTGACGTGTGGAAACACCATGGCTTTCTGCTCAGTTCCCCAAGCGAAGGCATGGAAATTTTCCCGCAAGACATTCAATCAGTTATCACCGTTCACAATCCGCAAGACTGCCTCAAGCGCCTTGAATTGCTGCTGACAAAGCCAAACCTGAAAACAGAAATACAAAAAACCATGCAAAATGAAATAGCCCGAAAACACCAATATACCCACCGCCTGCAATTCATTTTGGAACATGCATGATTGTTATTGCCATGCAAAAGTTTTCCATATTTTCAAGTCAATGATCAATAATTCACAGCAGCAGTTATTTCAGCAAATCCAAAAATTCTTGCTCGCTGAGCGTTTGAACACCGAGTTTTTGGGCTTTTTCCAATTTGCTTCCCGCTTTTTCGCCCACGACAAGGTAATTAAGGTTTTTAGACACGGCACCGAGCAATTTCGCTCCCGCCTCTTCCGCCATTTTTTCAAATTCCTGCCGAGGCTTTGAAAGCGTGCCTGTAAATAAAATGGTTTTTCCTGCCAACGCCGTATCAAGAGAAACAATTTTTTCCTGCCGCCGCGGGTCAAGCCCGTATTCTTTAAGCCGTGCGAGGATTTCTTGTTTTTCTTTTGAAGCAAAATATTGTTTAATCGAATTTGCCACTTCCGGACCGATATCCTGCAGCAACATCAGCCTATCCACGGGAGCTTTCGCAAGTTCGTCCATATTTCCAAAGGCTTGCGCCAATGTTTTTGCAGTTTGTTCTCCCACAAGGCGGATACCGAGGGAGGAAATAAAACGGGCAAGGGTGGCGGTATGTTTTACCTCATGCAGACTATCCACAAATTTTTGTGCCGAAACATCGCCCATACCCTCGAAAGCGAGCAATTCCTTAACCGTTACGGTAAACAAATCGGCAATATTTTCAACCCTGCCGGTTTCAACCAGCTTTTCAACCCATTTTTCCCCGACCCCGCTGACATCCAAACCGGCCTTCGACACAAAATGGATAATACCCTGTATTTTTTGGGCGGGACAATCCACATTCACACAGCGCCACGCAACTTCATTCTTATAACGGACCGCCTTGCTGTGGCAAACGGGACATTCTTTGGGAAAAACAAATTCTTCCGTCTTCTCGGGGCGTTTTTCAAGATTAACCGAAAGAATATCGGGAATGACATCGCCCGCCCTTTGCACAAGAACGGTATCGCCGACCCGCACATCCAAATTGCGGAGTTCCTCTTCATTATGCAGTGTCGCGCGGCTCACCAGAACGCCCCCGATGGAAACGGGTTCAAGCTCCGCAACGGGCGTAAGCACCCCGGTTCTGCCCACTTGGACGGTAATGGCTTTCAGCACTGTTTCCGCTTTTCTTGAAGAAAACTTCCACGCTATGGCGAAGCGGGGAGAACGTGCTGTAAAATCAAGCACTTGCTGTGCGAGCCTATTATTGAGTTTATATACCACTCCATCGAGTTCATAAGGCAGCGTATCCCGAACCTGTTCCATTTTCTCACAAAAAGAAAACGCATCCTGCGAATTGCGGCAAAGCTTGCTTTCCTTGGAAATGGCAAATCCAAGGCGGCTAAGTCCCTGCATAAGCTCTTCCTGCGTTTTCCAAAGACTGAGCCCGATTTCATCCTGAGCATGAGGAACAAGCACCTGCCCTACGCCATAGGCGAGAAAAATCAATTTCCGTTCCGCCGTTATGCGCGTATCCAGCTGCCGCAACGTTCCTGCCGCCGCATTTCGCGGATTGGCGAACGTTTTTTGTTTCAGCATTTTTTGTTTTTCATTCAAGGCTTCAAAATCACGTTTCAGCATTAACACTTCACCCCTGACTTCAAGACGGGTGAAAGGCAAATTATCCTCTAACCGCTTAGGAACATTGCGGATTGTTTTTACAGCGGACGTGATGACTTCCCCCTCTTCACCGTCCCCGCGGGTAAGTGCGGCAATAAGTTCCCCATTTTCATAAATGATTTCCGCCGCCAGGCCGTCAAGTTTCGGGTCCGCCCACCATGTGTCCAATGAAGATACGGAAAGCTCCTTTCTTGTGTTTTCCTTTGAAAAATAATTTTTTCCTTTTTGCACAAAATCTTCATATTCCGCTTGGGAAAAAACATTATCCAGTCCATACATGCGCTGTGTGTGCTTTGCCTTTTCCAAATAAGGCAGCACCTCGCCCCCGATTTTCCGTGTCGGGCTGTCTTTTGCGGCAAGCTCCGGATATTGCTCCTCAAGGGCGACCAATTCTTTGAAAAGCATATCGTATTCTTGGTCGCTGATTTCGGGATTGTCAAACGTATGATAAAGGCGGTTATGGCGCTGTAATTCTTTTTTTAAAAAATCAATCCTGTCGCCGTCTTTTTCCCGCTGTGTTTTTTCAGGTTCATTTGCCATGTTCAGTAATGAGAATTGTTCAGTCATGCTTATTCCTCTTGCGTTCCGCTTACGACCAAATATTCACGCAACACTTTTATCCTGTCGCGAATTGCCGCGGCTTGTTCAAATTCCAAATCCTTGGCGGCTTGACGCATTTCCTTTTCAAGATTTGCAATAAGTTTCGCAATTTCTTTCGGCTCTGTGGGCAGCGCGGTTTCTTCTTTCGCTTTTTTGCCTTTCCTGCCCTTTTTATCTTCCGGCCTGTATAACGCATCAAGCGGGCTTTCTATTGATTTCATAACCGTTTTCGGCACAATGCCGTGCTCTTCATTAAATGCCGTTTGCTTTGCACGGCGGCGCATGGTTTCATCAATGGCAGACCGCATGGAATGCGTTATGCCGTCAGCATATAAAAGAACCCGCCCGTTATTGTTTCTGGCGGCACGCCCGAAAGTTTGAATCAATGCTCCCGTTGAACGCAAAAATCCCTCTTTATCGGCATCCAAAATCGCCACAAGCGACACTTCCGGAATATCCAATCCCTCACGCAGTAAATTAATCCCGACAAGCACGTCAAATTCCCCTGACCGCAAGGCTTTGATAATGGCGATACGCTCCAGCGTATCTATATCGGAATGAAGATACCGCGCGGCAATGCCCATATTGGACAGATATTCCGTCAAATCTTCCGCCATGCGTTTGGTAAGGGTTGTCACAAGCACCCGCTCCCCGCGCTCGACACGCAATTTGCACTCACCGACCAGATCGTCCATTTGCCCTTTTGTCGGGCGGATTTCTACAGGCGGGTCCACAAGCCCGGTGGGACGGATAATTTGCTCCACAACAAGCCCGTGGCTTCTGTCCAATTCCCATTTGGCAGGCGTTGCGGAAACAAAAACGCTTTGACGGATACGCGTTAAAAATTCCTCAAACATAAGCGGACGGTTATCCAAAGCGGAAGGCAAACGAAATCCGAAATCGACAAGGGTCGATTTTCTGGACCTGTCCCCTTTGTACATCGCCCCGACCTGCGGTATGCTCATATGCGATTCATCGACAAACAACAAAAAATCCTTCGGAAAATAATCCAAAAGCGTCGCAGGCGCCTGCCCGCATTTACGGTTATCCAAGTGTCTGGAATAATTTTCAATACCATTGCAATAGCCCAGTTCCTGCATCATTTCCAAATCAAGCTGGGTACGCTGTTCGAGCCGCTGCGCCTCAACAAGCCTGTTGGCTTCTTTCAGCTCAATGAGCCTGTTCATAAGCTCCGCGCGTATGTCATTCATGGCTCTGGTCAGATTATCGCTGTCCGAAACGTAATGGCTCGCAGGATAAATGACTGTCTTTGAAATCTGCCCGAGCGTATTGCCGGTCAAAGGGTCAATTTCCAAAATCCGTTCCAGTTCATCCCCGAAAAATTCCAAATGCAAAGCCCTTTCATGCTCATAAGCCGGAATAATTTCAAGCACATCGCCGCGAACACGAAACGTTCCGCGGTGAAAATCGTAATCATTCCGCGTATATTGCACTTCCACCAAACGTTTTATAATCTCATCCATGCCGACACGCTGCCCCTCTTCAACAGGAATGATCAGCTTGGCGTAAAACTCCGGTGAACCAAGTCCGTAAATGCATGAAACGGACGCCACGATAATGACGTCGCGGCGGGTCAATAAAGCATGGGTCGCCGCATGGCGGAGCTTGTCGATATTGTCATTGATAGAACTGTCTTTTTCAATATAGGTGTCAGAAGAGGGAACATAGGCTTCAGGCTGATAATAATCATAATAGCTGACAAAATATTCCACGGCGTTTTCAGGAAAAAATTCCCTAAATTCGCCATAAAGCTGGGCGGCAAGGGTTTTATTGTGAGCAAGAATAAGAGCGGGACGGTTGGTGCGGGCTATGACGTTCGCCATGGTGAACGTCTTGCCTGAACCTGTCACACCGAGCAGAACCTGATCCTGCACGCCTGAATTGATATTCGCCACAAGCTCGTCAATGGCTGCGGGCTGATCTCCTTTCGGGCTGTATTTCGTGACTAATTTAAACGGTCTTTGTTCCGGCATATTCTGTTCCATACGCTTTTTCTCCGCATAAAATTATCACTTATAATACAACACAAAGCAAGTTTTTATTTTATCAAAAATATCCTCTTCAACGCTTAATTTTTCCTAACGCCAGCATACCGAAAAACAAAACAATACACATGCCAAGCACAACCAGCATTGCCTTGTCCAATCCGTACCCATGCGCAATAAAACCCAAAAGGGGCGGATGAAACAAAAGCCCGCTGTAAGCAAAAATAGAAACAACAGCGCAAGCCTTTCCGACATTGAAATTGGAATACTGCCCTGCCTGGCTGAATAAAACCGGCGCCATGGGAGAAAGCCCGACTCCCATTAAAGCAAAACCAAACAATGCCGGAACCGCACCGTTCAAAAACAGTGCCATGGACAAACCCGATACCGTAATCACCGCCCCGGCGGCACAAAGCCGCATATCGCCGAAATACTCGCGCATCCTATCGCCAAAAAAACGGCTGAACATCGTCGTAACGGAAAAACCGGCATACACAAGGGCGGCAACTTGTTCCAACGCACCTTTGACACCGTGCATGAACAAACTGCCCCATTCTGCGACAGCCCCTTCGCAAGAATAAGCAATCATGGCTAACACGCCGCAGAAAATAATGAAAAACGGAATAAAAGCGTTAACCGTCGTGTCTTCCTTTTCTTTTACTTCGGAAGCTTCAGGCAGCAAATACCGGTACGCCTTAAAAAGAAAAAGAAAATATATTCCCAACATAACCACCGTATTGGTCAAAAAACCATAACCCAAACCTGCGAATACCGAACCGGACAACGCCCCGATCACACCGCCGAAACTATACGAAGCATGCATGAACGACATGCAGGAAACAGTATATTTTTTTTCAATCTGCACACCTTGGGTATTCATGGAAACATCGACAAAGCCCGTGCCTAAGCCACCCAGCATGGCAAACAGTCCCAAGAAATAGGGATTGGAAGCGATACCCATCAATATAACCGCAATGAGAACAGTGATTGAGCCATAAAGAAGCAAATTTCTGTTTCCCCACTTTTTTAAAAACCAAGAACTCGAAAACAATGATATTAAACTCGCCCCGCCGAAACACAAAAGCACCAACCCTATCTGAGCCTCATTCGCTCCGGTTTGAGCTTTCAATGCCGGCAAACGGGAGGTAAAAATTCCATACGTTATCCCCGGACAAATAAAAAAGTAAGCGCATGCCAAGCGAACAATCGCAAATTCAGACAATTTCATTCCGTATTCCTCACATGTTTTCCTTTCAAATAAAACTCTTGCATTTTCTTGCCCAGAATATAAACTATGGGGCAACACCGGAGTCAAGAAAAAAATATGAACAATAAAAAATATCTTAAAATCAATGAATTTGCAAAATTATGCCACACCACAAAAGATACGCTTTTGCATTATGACAAAAAAGACTTGCTGAAACCGGAATATACGGCTGAAAACAAATACCGTTATTACAGCATTGAACAATTTTTCAAATATAATTTAATCGCTCTCTTGAAAGGAACGGAAAGCACGCTTGAAGAAATCAAAGAAGCCCTTAATGCCCGTGAGCCTGAATGGCTGCTCAATCTTATTGAAGAACGCATGGAACAATTAAAAAATGAACAGAAGGAAATCGCAAAACGCATTTCCATGTTTTCAACCTTGGCAGCCCTTTCAAAAAAAAGCATTAACCCAAGAATATGACACGCTTTTTTTTGAAGAAATAAATGAAGAAACAATTTATTTATCCCCTATCCGAACAGCGGAAGATATCAACCAAATGAAGACGTACACCTTATGCCTGTCCGATTTTCTTTTGGATTATATCAACCATGAACATACCCCGGTGCTCCCTTTAGGCATGCTTGTAACGAAACGGGATATTGCGAAACAACGGTTCACCGTCAACTATTTTTTTTCAAAAACTTCGGAACATGAAAAGGCACAGGTGAAAATCATCAAAAAAGGACGGTATGCCTGCTGGCTGCATAAAGGCAAAATGGACAGCCAAGAACAGGCATGCCATACATTCCTCGATATTTTGAAAAAGCAGGGATATTCCCTGAAAAGCGACCTTTTCCTTTTTGATCAGATGAATTACCTTATTGATGCAACAAACGAAGAACTCATTATCAACTATGCGATAAAAATTGGCAAGAAAAAACAACAAGGAAACTGATATGGAAAATCTTATCCTTTTTGCACCGCTGACCGCCTATCTTCTCGATATTCTTCTGGGTGAGCCTAATACGAAATATCATCCCGTTTGCTGGCTTGGAAACACCGCCCTTTTCTTGGAACAAAAAACACTTTCCGAATGCAAAACAAACACGCAAAAATTCATCTGCGGAATTTTTTGCACTTGTCTGCTTTTGCTTATTTTTGCCGTTCTTCCTTTGCTTGTTTTCGCCGTGGGCAAAAAATATTGCCTCCGCTATGCCGATGAGTGGTATCCGTTTTTTGCATTTTTCTTTGCAAGTTTTATTCTCTATCTGTGCATAGCCCCAAAAAGTTTAATTCAGCATGTCGAAGCGATACAAAAGGAACTTACACAAAGCAACATGCCGGAGGCGCGAAGCAAACTTTCCTGCATTGTGGGCAGAAACACCGATAAAATGGAAAAAGCGGACATAATCCGCACAAGCATCGAAAGCCTTGCGGAAAATTCCCTCGACAGCACGCTTGCAAGCTTTTTCTGGTTCAGCTTCGCGTTTCTTCTTTTTTCCTACGAGGGCGCGGTTTTCTGCACGGTATCGCACAGGATTGTCAATACCCTTGACGCCATGTGGGGCAAAAAAAATGACAACTATCTTTATTTCGGAAAATTTCCCGCCCGTTTTGACGATATTCTCAATTTCATCCCTGCGCGGATAAGTTTTTATCTTATCATTTTTTCTTGTTTTTTTATAAAAGAATGTGATTACAAAAACGCTTACGTCATTGGAAAAAAATACCGAGGCAGGCACGCGAGCCCCAATTCCGCATGGGCGGAAGCCCCCTATGCGGGCGCATTGAACCTCAAACTCGCAGGACCTGTCCATTACGGCGATTTTTTTTGCGATTATCCCTACTTGGGAGAGGGCAGCCTTGACGCAGACCCCGCACACCTTAAAACCGCATTGACACTTTTCCAATACAGCATTTTCAGCAGCCTTATTTTTTATACGTTTCTCTTATTTTTAGACAAACAATAACATTCAATCCAAAGTGCGCTTAAAAATTTTTACGTCTGGCAATAAAACCTTAATGAACTATTTGTATTCCTTGTTTTCAGGAGCAATCGTCCGGTCCATTAATCACGGCTGGCAATCACCGCTGTGTATATTTCCTTGAAATTACCGGTAAAACGGGTATGAAATGATACCATATCGCTTTAAATAAATATGAAAAAAGGAGGTCAAGCCTCCTTCTTTGTTTATATCATAATTGATTTTTGGAAATTAATGGGAATTACGGTATGCGTCCAAGGCCTTTGCCTGTTCCTCGAAGTTTGCAAAACCGGCTTGGTGCAAAGCGTCTTCGACAGTTGCAGCCCAATCCCAAGCGGCATAAATGGCAGGCTTATGGAAAACTGCGCGGAAGTTTTCCATATCGGCTCTTGCGTCAGTTTCCTGTGCAGTACCGATAACTTTACGCAAGTTTTCCTGCAATCTTGTCATTTCACCGTTATACCAATCATGCAATTCAGCCCCATTGACATATTTTTTCAAAATATGTTCGTAACCGTGTTCTTTCATCAAGTTCACAAAGTTGCTGAAATGTTGGGCGGAAAGCCATTCGCCGAGTTTTGAAGTCGGAATGTTTTCAGATTCGATTTTTGCGATGTCCAATTTGGTTTGGTAATACGTATCAGGAACGACGGAAGCGGAAGTGATGCCTGCAATAGCGACAAGACCGCGCAAAATCACACTGTTAGAAACACCCTGTCCGCAGAAACCGATTTTCTTTGCAAATTTTTGACCTGTAAAAATAGCGGTAAGCAATGCCCACACAACAGCCGGATCTTCTTCGTCGTAAATATGGGAAAGGCTCGCATTATCACGGTCAGTGCCGAGCACCATTTGTGTCATATCGTTTGAACCGATGGAAAATCCGTCAAATTCCTGAATGAATTGCTTTGACAATATGGCGTTTGCCGGAATTTCCGCCATTTGGATAACTTTCAAGCCGTCCTGCCCGCTCACCAGCTTATGCACGTTTTCAAGATATGAGCGCATTGCACGCGCTTCTTCAAGGGTGCGGACAAACGGCAGCATGATTTGCAGGTTCTTGCCGCCGTAAACACCGCGGGCAAGCTTGAACGCTTCAAGTTCCCAGTCGTGAATATTACGGGAAACCCCGCGGTATCCCAACATCGGGTTGTCTTCGTTCTGCTCGAAAAGGCAGCCGCCGAGCAGGTTATAATACTCATTGGATTTAAAGTCAGTGGTGCGGTAAATAATATCCTTGCCGTAAAAAGCCATGGCAAAAAGGGCGAGGCTTTGCGCAAGGGTTTGAATATAATGCTCCTTGCCGGTTTTATAACCGCGGCTCGTGATAATATCACGAATTTTTGTCGGAATTGCTTGCAATTCTTCCATTTCTTTGCTCATACCGCATTTTAAGCCTACTTCACGGCGAAGTTCCGTAATGCGTTTCAACGCTGAAAGAATTTGCTCATCTTCCTTCACTTTTTCATATTGGGCTTGAATTTGCGCGTCAATACGAAGCATTTCGGAAAGTTTTTCTTCAGAAGAACCGGTAAAAGCGTTCAGTTCTTCTTCGTAGCCAAAAATAATCCTGATATGTTCGGAAAGGTTTGAGGAAGTGCGGAGCGTATCTTGATAACGCAAAGCATTTTCAAAATATTCATCAAGCTTATGTTCCAATTCGCGAATTTTTCTTTGTTGAGCGAGAACTTCTTCCGTTCCC
>DONZ01000075.1 GCA_003512875.1 Desulfovibrio sp.
GCAAGCTCCGCGGACTTATCACCATGAAAGACATTGATAAAGTCCAAAAATATCCGGATTCATGCAAGGACGACAAAGGGCGTTTGCGTGTCGGGGCAGCCATAGGCGTCGGTAAAGAAAGCGAAGAAAGAGCGTCCGAGCTTTTGGCAGCCGGCGCTGACGTTTTGGTTTTGGACTCAGCCCATGGACATTCCGAAAATATTTTGCGTGCGGTCAGAAATATCCGTTCCGCTTTCCCGAAAGCGCAGCTCATCGCCGGCAACGTGGCAACCTATGAAGGAGCCAAAGCCCTTATAGAAGCGGGGGTTGACACGGTGAAATGCGGAATCGGTCCCGGTTCTATCTGCACGACTCGTGTCGTTGCGGGGGTCGGCGTGCCTCAAGTCACCGCTATCATGGAAACAAGCCGCGCAACACGGGAATACGGCAAATGCCTCATTGCCGACGGCGGCATCAAATATTCCGGCGACGTGGTCAAAGCCCTTGCCGTCGGTGCAAATTCCATCATGGCGGGCTCGCTCTTCGCAGGGACTGACGAAACTCCGGGAGAAATCATCTTATACCAAGGCAGAACCTATAAGACATACCGCGGAATGGGCTCTATCGACGCCATGAAAGACGGCAGCTGCGACCGTTATTTCCAAGAAAAATCAAAGAAATTCGTACCGGAAGGCATTGTGGGACGCGTTCCTTCCCGCGGTCCTGTTGCCGAAACCATTTATCAACTCATGGGCGGACTTCGCTCCGGTATGGGCTATCTTGGAGCGAAAGATATTCCTACGCTTTTTGAAACCGCCCAATATGTGGAAATTTCTTCCGCCGGTCTCAGGGAAAGCCATGTTCATGATGTCATCATCACAAAGGAAGCCCCCAATTACAGAATTGAACAATAAAAATAATGCAAAAAACACCGCATAAACAATAACCATCAGAAATAAGGTCAATATGTCAAAAGTAATTATTATCGACTACGGTTCACAAGTGACGCAACTTATCGCCCGCCGCGTGCGCGAACTGGGTGTTTATTCGGAGATCCACCCCTGCCAAGTGAAAGCGGACAAAATCAAAGCGCTGCAGCCGGACGCAATTATTTTATCCGGCGGACCGGCAAGCGTCGGCGAAGAAGACGCTCCGAAATTGGATATGGGACTGCTTGAAATCGGTGTGCCGGTGCTTGGCATTTGCTACGGCATGCAGCTTTTGGCACACAATCTCGGCGGTGAACTTTCCCAATCGGAAACACGTGAATACGGACCTGCCGAATTGGAACTTTGCGGAAAAAGCACGCTTTGGAACGGACTTGGCAAAAGCTCCCGCGTGTGGATGAGCCACGGCGACAAAGTAAGCAAAGCCCCGCAAGGTTTTGACGTATGCGGAAAAACATCTACCCTCGGCATTGCCGCCATGTGCGATGAAAAACGCAAAATCTACGCTCTGCAATTCCACCCTGAAGTGCACCACAGCCTTGACGGTACAGCCATGATCAAAAACTTCCTTTTTGAAGTGGCACACCTCAAAGCCGACTGGAACATGCACAATTTCGCCGAACGGGTTATCGAAGAATGCCGGGAAAAAGTGGGCGACGGGCACGTTATATGCGCCTTGTCCGGAGGGGTCGACTCAACCGTTGTCGCCGTGCTTTTGAATAAGGCAATCGGGCACAAGCTGCATTGCATTTTTGTAAATAACGGCGTGCTGCGTGAAAACGAGGGCGAAGAAGTTGTCAACTATTTACGGGAACACTTTGATTTGAATTTGAAATATGTGGACGCAAGCAAACTTTTTCTCGATAAATTGGCAGGCGTTGACGACCCTGAAAAAAAACGGAAAATTATCGGACATACCTTTATCGATGTTTTCGAGCAAGAAGCGAACGCCATTAAAGCCGGCGGCGTCAGCGTGAAATTCCTTGCCCAAGGCACGCTCTACCCCGATGTTATCGAATCCGTTTCCCATAAAGGTCCGAGCGCTGTCATTAAAAGCCACCACAATGTGGGCGGCTTGCCGGAAAAAATGGATATGGACTTGATCGAACCGCTGCGCGAGCTTTTCAAAGACGAAGTGCGTGCCGTCGGAGCCGAACTTGGCATTCCCGAATCTGTCTTGTGGCGTCACCCTTTCCCCGGTCCCGGACTCGCCATACGCATTATCGGTGAAATCACCGAAGAACGCCTGAACATTTTGCGTAAGGCGGATACCATTGTGCAGGAAGAATTGCGAGCTTCCGGTTGGTATCGCAAAGTATGGCAAGGCTTTGCCGTGCTTCTTCCGCTTAAGACCGTCGGTGTTATGGGCGACGGCAGAACCTATGAAAGCGTTATCGCTCTGCGTATTGTGGACAGCGTTGACGCAATGACTGCCGACTGGTCACGCATTCCGGAAGACGTGCTTGCCAAAATGAGTACAAGAATTATCAACGAAGTGCGCGGCGTCAACCGTGTAGTGCTTGACATTTCCCCAAAACCCCCCAGCACTATCGAATGGGAATAAAAAATTTAGGCTACAACTTTTACAAGATTGTAGCCTTTTTATTATTACATAGTATTAACGTATTTTTTTCATAACTAAATCTTTGAGAAAAACTCTTCATTTATTTGGTAATCTTTTATTTCAGTTACTCCTAATTGAAGTTCAGCAAGTTTATTAATAAATTCCTCACCGTCCATTAAGTCAATTTGCTGTTTACCGCTTTTACAAGCGTCTTCGATTGCCTGCTGTGTAAATGTTCCGGTAGTTATAAATAACGCCTTTTCAATGTCGGTTGTTAATGAGCCTCTAAAATCCCTTATTTCAGAAACATTAACATTTCCTCTATAACGCTTGCATTGAAAAGCAATATTAAATGTAAAAATACCATTTATCTTAAGCTTACCAATACCATCAATACCACCATCACCCGATTTTTTTGTTACTTTAACTTCCGAGAACCCACACTCACGTAATAATCTTTGCGTCAGTCGCTCAAACGCATATGGGTTCATTTCTAATAAAATCTTATATAAATATTGTTTCCAGCCTTTCACCTCTTCAGGAAGATTAACATCAGGAACAAGAGTATCCACATTATTTATATCACTCTCAGATAATCCCCCTATCTCTTCTTTAGCTGAAATCATTTCTTTTTTACGATGATAACTATAAACATCTTCTCCATTCACTTTATCAATGGTCGTATAATCAGGGCAAATAGACCATACCGACCTAGCACTATTTGCTATTGCAGAATAGTTCTTTAAACACGTTCTCGCCCATGCCAATCGATAATAAACTTCTGATAAATTAGTATCGATATGCATAATATCTAATATGTCATTTGTTAACTTCAAAATCTCTATCGCCTTTTGATTAATTTCATCATTTTTTCCAGAACCGCCTAATTGTTTCAAAGCATCATATGTTGCTTCTATTAATAAAGGATAACTAGGAATATCTTTTTTCATCACATCTCCTAATACTTCAATATATCCAACAAGTTACAAATTTCAACAATAACTTTATAAATAATTATACTGTACTATACCTTTTTTATTCATAACATACAATATTATTGCTTCTTATTTTATAAATATTATCTTAACATATCATTACAATAAATATTAATCTCCTTTTTTCTCAAGCATTCATGCATAATTAAACAGCCGTTTTCCCTGCTTGCGTTTAAGAAAAAAATCGTCTATACTTTATTTTCCAAAAAATAATTGATCATTTTTCGAGGTATGCATGTTTGGAATCGGTTCTACGGAACTTTTATTGATTTTAGTTGTGGCATTGATTGTTTTGGGACCCAAGAACTTGCCTAAAATTGCCAATACCCTGGGAAAAGCCATGGGACAATTCCAAAAGGCCTCCCGCGATTTCCAGCGCACAATGAATACGGAAATAGCCCTTGAAGAAGAACAGGAAAAGAAAAAAGCCGAGCAGCAAAAACAGGCGGAAGCCGCTTCCCCAATAAATGAAGAGACAAAAGCTTAATAAAGGATTTCTCCATGTGTCTGGATGACGAAGAAAACAATATCAAGCGAATAATCGGCAAAGAAGCCATTGCCTCCCGTCCTTTGTCGGAAGACGGCGGACAATCGGAAGAACAAAATGACAAGCAAAATGCAGGGCAAAATATAGAAAACACTCCTAACAATAATAAAAATCAAGAAGATAAAGAAAACACAGAAAACAAAAACACACAGGTCCAAGATTCGCCGCAAAACGAAACATTCACCCCTCCAGCAAAAATTTCAATAAAAAACGACCCAGAAGAAAATCAAATGCCTCTTCTTTCCCATTTAGGGGAATTGCGCACCCGCCTGACGCGTATCGTGATAATGGTGTTGATCGGTTTTGTCGGCTTTTACGGTATATCGGAAACCGCCTATTCCTATTTGGCGGAACCGCTCACCCGATTTTTGCCGGAAGGAAGCACGCTTATCTATACTTCGCCGCAGGGAGCGTTTTTTACCTATTTGAAAGTTGCCCTCATGCTTTCCATTTTGGGCACGAGCCCTTACAGTTTTTATCAAATTTGGGCATTTATCGCTCCCGGGCTGTATAAGGAAGAACAACGCGCGGTCTTGCCTTTGGCGTTTTTTTCCGCCTTTTTCTTTTTGGCAGGGGCAGCTTTTTGTTATTTTACCGTATTCCCTATCGCGTTTAAATTCTTTATGGGTTTTACCAGCGACATGATACGCCCGATGATCAGCATTGAAGAATACCTGAGTTTCGCCCTCAAGCTGATCATAGCCTTCGGGCTTGTTTTTGAAATGCCGCTTTTTGCTTATTTTCTTGCTCGCTTACGCCTTCTTACGCCTCAAGCCATGCGCCGGAACAGAAAATACGCTGTTTTGCTTATTTTCATTATCGCGGCGATTTTAACGCCGCCTGATGTTTTTTCTCAAACCATGATGGCGATACCTATGCTTATCCTTTATGAAATAAGCATTTATATTGCAAAAGCCGCCAACAGGACAGCGGATAAAAACAAGAAAAGAGAAGAAGAGCAAAATACGGAAAAAAACGGCAAAACGCAAAATGATGCAGCAGAGGAAACACCGGCTGCATCCTTGGAAAAATCTGCTGCAACCAATACTTATGACAGCTAAAACGGAAAAATTATGTCCCCAACACAAAGAAAATCGAACATTTCCCGCCGAACAAACGAAACAGACATAAGCCTCAGTCTCAATCTTGACGGCACAGGAAAAACCGCTGTCCAAAGCGGTATAGGTTTCTTAGACCATATGCTGACACTGCTCGCCTTTTGGGCGAAATTCGACTTGGAACTCACCTGCAAAGGCGATACGCACATTGATTTTCACCATACCATGGAAGATATAGGAATTTGCTTAGGCAAAGCCCTGCATGACGCCTTGCTCAGCCATAACGGCGCCAACGGCATCGAGCGTACCGGCTTTGCGAAAATTCCAATGGAT
>DONZ01000128.1 GCA_003512875.1 Desulfovibrio sp.
CAACCCCCTTCCCGTTCATAAGCTTTTCCCATGCAGTACCATATTGTCACCCTTTTTCCCGAATGGTTTTCCTCCCCTCTTCATACCGCCCTTTTCGCCAAAGCCGAACAAACGGGAATTGTCGGTGTCGATTTTTACAATCCCCGCGATTATACCCGAAACAAACACAACAAAGTCGACGACAGCCCCTATGGGGGAGGTCCCGGCATGGTGCTTGCGGTCCAGCCCATTTTAGACGCTATCCGCGCTATTCCCCAAAAAGGACGCCTTATCGCCCTTACTCCGGCAGGAGAACCCCTTACCCAAAAACTGGCTGAAGAACTTTCCAAAGAAGAACATCTGACCTTGATTTGCGGACGCTATGAGGGGTTTGATGAACGGCTTTACGAGCTTTTGCCCATACGGCGCATAAGCGTCGGCGAAGCTGTTTTAAACGGCGGAGAAGTGGCGGCTCTCGCCCTTATCGAAGCGACAGCACGTCTGCAAGACGGTTATATGGGAAAAAACGAATCGGGCACAGAAGAAAGTTACGCGCAAAACCTTTTGGAATATCCCCATTTCACACGCCCGGAAGATTTTATGGACTTGGAAGTTCCGGAAGTTCTGCAAAAAGGCAATCATAAGGAAATCAGCTCTTGGCGGCGCGAACAATCCCTCGCCATGACATACAGGTACAGACCAGACCTTCTGGCGAAGGCGCAGCTTTCCGAACAGGACAGAATGTTTCTCAAAACAATGCATAAACGCTCTTTCGCCAAAAACATCCATATCGCCCTTGTTCATCACCCCGTATTATTGAAAAACAATACGGCGGGAACAAGTTCCGTCACAAATCTTGATATTCATGACATATCGAGAATCGCCTGCACCTATGGAATTTCTTCCCTGCAAATCGTCACCCCCGTCCAAGACCAAAAAGTTCTTGTCGAAGAATTGATTACGCACTGGACGCAAGGGGACGGAGCAAAAACAAACCCGGACAGAGCGAAAGCCTTGGCGCTTGCGCACCTTGCCGGCAATTTGGAAGAAGCATGCCAAAATGTCGAACGTATTTCAGGCATAAGACCTATTTTAATCGGCACAAGCGCCAAAGCCGAAAAAGACAAAAAAGGGCGTGAAAAACGGCTTGCGGTTCCTTTTCCTCAAGTCGCCGAACTGGCAAAGGAAAATTGCCTTTTGCTCGTTTTCGGAACAAGCCACGGATTGGCGCCCGAAGCGTTGGAGCAATGCGGCTGTTTGCTTCCTCCCCTCCGCTATATGGGAGAATATAACCATTTGCCTGTGCGGTCCGCCTGCGCAATCATTTTGGACAGGCTTTTAGGCGACTGCAATTAAATTTAAAATTTTCCCAAAAAATCGCTTGCAAAAATTTTTAAATCTGCTAATAAATACCGTTCCTATTGATAGTAATTTTTTACTTTTATCGGGCTTCCGACGATAAAAATTGCATTAAATTTTTTCCATACAAAAATTTAAGTTGCTTTTATCAGAAAAATAGGTAATTAATATTATTTGCTTCTTGGCACCACATACTGCCATGCAACCTAATAGATAAATTCCTCGCAAGGAGAGGCATCATGAATATTCTCAGAAAGATTGAAAGCGAACATTTACGTACCGATATTCCTCAATTTCGCTCCGGTGACACTGTGAAGGTTCACCTCAGAATTGTTGAAGGCGAAAAAGAACGTATCCAAGTATTCCAAGGCAATGTTATCCGTATAAAACGCGGTTCCACCGATGCTTCTTTCACTGTTCGTAAAATTTCCGATGGTGTGGGCGTTGAACGTATCATTCCTTTACATTCTCCTTTTATCGACCATATCGACGTTGTAAGCCGCGGTCGCGTACGCCGTTCTCGTCTTTACTATCTCCGCAATCTTCGTGGTAAGGCTGCGCGTATCAAACCTCGCAACAATTACTAAGATTTTCAACATGCCCATTTATTTTCGTATGGGCGAGATATTCTGCCCCTCCCGAAGTTTTCGGGTGGGGTTTTTGTGTTTGGAGCAGCAGCATGGCTAAAAGAAAAGAACTGATCAATCACGGTATCTTATACCGTCCTCATGATTTGGCAAACGAAAACATTTGCGCAGGCATTGACGAAGTCGGTCGCGGCTGCCTGGCAGGTCCTGTTGTGGCAGGCGCCGTTGTTTTTCCAAAAGACTTTGATTTGATCGGTTTGGACGATTCAAAAAAACTTTCCGAAAAAGAACGCCTTTGCCTTGACGGTGAAATTAAAAATCTTGCTTGGGCTTGGGGAATCGGACTTGTTTGGCAAAAAACGATAGAAGAAATCAATATCCTGCAAGCAAGTCTTCTTGCCATGGCGCGCGCCATAGCCGCATTAAAAATAAAATTTCCTCAAACCGACCCTAAAATATATCTGATAGACGGAACATTCCCCATTCCCCCGTTTTATCTGGCAAAATACAGCTTATCGCCCTTGTCCCAAAAAACCATCGTACAAGGTGACGCCTTGGAGCCAAGCATTTCGGCAGCTTCCGTCATCGCCAAAAATTTTCGGGACAAGCTCATGATAAAAATGGACGAACGCTACCCCGGATACGGCTTTGCTTCCCATAAAGGTTACGGCACAAAAGAGCATAGGCTCGCCATTCAAAAGCAAGGACCATGCCCCCTGCACCGTATGGACTTTAAATCCGTACGTCCCAAAAGCATGGAACAGGGAAGCCTATGCTGAAAAATCTTTTATCCGTGATTTCCAAACAAATTACGGCACCGAGAAATTCCATGTTCGGCAGGAAAGGCGAGAAAAAAGCCTGCCGGTATTTAAAACAAAATTCCTATGCCGTCCTTGAAAGGAACTGGAAATCGCACCCTTACGAAATAGACATCATTTGCATGGACAAGAAAAACAAAGAACTTGTTTTCGTGGAAGTGAAAACACGCCATAACGAGGACAAAGAACAAAGCCTTGAGGCCTTTACCCCGAAGAAACAGCAAAACATCATCAAAGGCGCAACCCTGTATTTGAACCAAAAAGGGCTTTGGGATCATCCCTGCCGTTTCGATTTGATTTGTATCAACGGCGAAACCTTGGAACTGGAGCATTTTTGCAATGTCATCACCCAATAATACGTTCGGCAAACTCCACATCGTGGCGACACCTCTCGGCAATGCCGGGGATTTGAGCCCCCGCGCCAGAAAAATTTTAGAAGAAGTTCCCCTCGTGCTTGCCGAAGACACCAAACGGGCGGGACTGAATTTCGCCCGCTGGAGGCTTAAAGCCAAGTGCCTTATCAGCTTCAACGACCACAGCGAAGAAAAAAAATTGGAGCATGCCCTGAATTTTTTGCAGCAGGGTGAAGATATTGCGCTTATTTCCGATGCCGGCATGCCTGTCATTTCCGACCCCGGATATTTAATCGTCAAAGCCTGCCGGGAAAAAAACATTCCCGTTACCGCCATTCCCGGCGCGTCCGCACCTGTCACAGCCTTGGCGGGAAGCGGCATTGCTCCCAATCCTTTCACTTTTTTCGGCTTTTTACCGCGAAAAACAAGCGACATGGAAAAAACCCTCGCACCGTATGCAAAAATTTTTTCCACCCTTGTTTTTTTTGAGCGTAAAGACAGAATTGCGGAAACCCTAAAATATCTGTATACTCTTTTAGGCGCCCGTGATGTTTGCATTGCAAGGGAACTGACCAAAGAACATGAGG
>DONZ01000174.1:0-7267 GCA_003512875.1 Desulfovibrio sp.
CCGAAAGTTTTTTCTCCGACAATCAAGGCGCGTTCCTGATCGCAAAGCGCACCCGCCACGATTTCGGAAGCAGAAGCAGACCCCGCATTCACTAAAACAACCAAAGGGGCTTTTATATCGTCTTTTTGTTTTTGCGCCTTATATTCCAGTTCTTCATTGCCGTCACGCCCTTTCATGGACATGATCACGCCTTCTTCAAGGAACATATCGGCAATATTGATTGCTGATTCGACCAATCCTCCGGGGTTGTTGCGCATATCAAGGACAATGCCTTTCAACTCCGATTTTTTCATCGCCTCATCGATTTCTTTTCTCAAATCAGAAAACGTATTTTCACTGAAACGCGTCAGCCGCACCCAAAAATATCCATTTTCCAATTCCTTGACTTTCACGGTATGATACGGAATATCGTCACGTTTCAGTTTCACGGTCACAGGGGAATTTGAATTTTTATGCAAAATAAGCAGGGTGAGCTCCGTGCCCTTTTTGCCGCGCATGAGGGTTGCCGCCTCTGACAAGGTCATTTGGTCGGTGAATTTTCCGTCAATGGAAAGAATTTGATCGCCTGCCAGAATACCCGCTTTATACGCAGGAGTGTCTTCGATCGGAGTAACAACGGTCACAATGCCGTTCAAGGTAGTGATTTCAACGCCAATACCGCTGAATTTGCCGACATTCGTTTCCTGCATCTGCTTGAATTCATCTTTATCCATCATTGCGGAATGAGGATCCAAACCTTGCAGCATGCCTTTCAAAGCACCGTCGATCAATTCCGGCTGCTTGACTTCCTCAACATAATATTGTTCAACTATATCAAGAACCTGACTGAATCTACGCAAAGAATCATAATCAACATCGGCACTGACGGCCTTCATATATGTTCCGCCTGCCAAAAACGCAGCCATTACAACAGAAAAACAAATTGTCAATCGAATATATTTACGCATCCAAGCCTCCAATCATACGGTTGATAAGTATACACACATACCCGTAAAATAGCAATAATTAAAAAACGTTAAATTTTCTTTTTACTTAATCGCCTTTTCTCTTTGAAGCATGTTTGACAGAACACCCAAAAAAAAATATGCTCATTAAAAATCATTTCTTGAGGTTTCTATGAATAAAAAAATATTGTCAGGGCTTGCCGTCCTTCTCGTAATACTTGCCGGAGGCTATTTCTACACCAAGAAAATCAATTCGCAAATTGAAGAGATTGCGGAACAAACCCTTGCCGACTATAACATCAAACATTCGGCGATCAAGTATAATTGCCTCAATAAAACACTGATGATTAAAGACATAGCCTTTCCTTACGACAGCAAGAACATAAAAATAGACAACACAGCCGAAGAAATACTCATTAAAGGCGTCAATGCCGATTCTTTCAAAAAAGACACGGACGAAGCCATGCTTTTGTGCAAAGAACTTATTTTTAACACGGTCAAATCAACCGTCTATGCCTATGACAATGAAGAATTGGAAACAACGACAAAAAAAATCAGCATAAAAAAACCTGTCCTCAATTTACAGAAATTGATTTCTCTCCATGCGACTATGCCCTATTCCGAAGAATATTTTCAAAATATTTTAAACATACGCCATGACGGCATTGTTTTTGACAATATCAATATGCAGGCATTCAAAGACAGTGAAAATAACATGAGCTTCGCCATAGACACGATTGAATTTCCTGCTTTCCGTGAAAACAATTTTGATATTTTTTATAAGAATATCAATATCGCAAGCAGTCCTATCAATATTAAAGCAGCAGAAATCGCCTTGCAAAACATCACGCTTCCCACAGCGGAATATTTGGCGACTCTCAGCAAAACCGTCATCCGCCTGAATGAATTGGAGCGGTATCTCGACTATGCAAACGACAGCCTCAGCCTGCTCGAATACGAGGAATTATCGGAAATGCTTTTGTCACAATTATCTTATCAGGATAGCACGCCGCTGATGAGCAATATAAAAATTGCCGACATAGCATTTTCTTTCAATGAAATCGATGAAGTCGCCGAAACTCCGATAACCATAAAAGAACTTGCCTATGCAATAAATGAAAACGACAAAACGCTCATCATCAATTCCGAACTTGAACAACTGACTATCGCCAATAATTTTTTGCAGCATGTCGTAACCCCGAAGTCCCTTGAACTTTTTAAACAAAAATTTACGAACGGAATGATAATCAGCTTGGGCCACAATGCCGAATATACCAAAGAAACAGGGCGATACACCCAAGACACGAAGCTTTCCGTCGATAACCTGGCGGATCTTACCGCAAAAACTGCGGGTTTTGTCCTCAACAAGGACAAATCCGTTTTCCTTTCAAATTACAATACGTTTCTTTCCGGCTTGACAGAATATGATTTGGATAAAATTCTCAATACGGTCATATTAAAAAACCTGCAAGTATCCTATGCCGATACCGGCTTTATAGATTTTGCTTTTAAAATCGCGGCACAAGAAACAGGCATGCCTGCCGACAAAGTCAAAGAACAGGCGCTTGCCACACTGGAAATGGAAAAAAATACCATAGCGGATATTGAAGAACGCACAACGTTTGACAATGATGTCATCAAAGTCATCGATACGCTTATGGAAACCATCAACAATACGGGAAAATTCCTTATAGGCATAACATTTGATGATGAATTGACATTGAATGAACTCATCAATGCAACGAATGCTCCCGCCTATACTTTGGAAGTGAATGCAAAATAATCACAAAACGTTTGTCCGAACGGGGGATACGATATGCATTTTTATTTGCTCACAGGTATTGTTGTCGGTTTTGCAGCAAGCATTTTAGCCGGAAGATATGGAAGAAACGTGAATTTTTGGTTTGTTGTTTGCTTCCTCTTTCCTCCTACGTTTCTTGTTTTGTTGGCACTCGGCGAAAATCAGGAATGCATGCCGGACGTGCAAAATCAGGCACAAGCAATGAATGAATATACGGAATGCCCTTACTGTGCGGAACGTATCAAGAAAAAAGCCAAAGTATGCAAGCACTGCGGACGCGATATTCCCCCGAAAGAAATAAACATATGAAACAAAGTCCCTTCGGGGACTTTGTTTTTGTGTTAAAGCGGCGGCAACAGGGCTCACATTCAAAATCAATTGAATGAAAACAAAATAAGACCGCTATCCGCCCGAAGAATACCCGCTCCCTGTTTACACGTGGTACGAATAAATAAAACAAGGTAAGCCGCCTCATAACAGCTTGTAAATAGAATGCGGCTAACAAACATATTTTTAAAACGCCTTAAAGCAAGCTATACCATGCTTGATCTCCCAAAACAGAAAGAACCAACAACTAAGGAATAAAATAGTTTCAAATACAAACCCGATGAAATTTATCCCATATATGCCA
Source organism: Desulfovibrio sp. (assembly GCA_003512875.1). Lineage (GTDB taxonomy): Bacteria > Desulfobacterota > Desulfovibrionia > Desulfovibrionales > Desulfovibrionaceae > Taurinivorans > Taurinivorans muris. The sequence goes on from DONZ01000174.1 coordinate 3,377, forward strand.
AAACTGTTGATACTATAAGAGCTTAACAATCGGAAATTCATAAGAAACTATCAAAGAAGCTAAAGAAATAGGCAATAAAAAAAGATGTGTTATGCATTTTGGAAAATAACATAACAGATGATAATGAAAATTTGCACATTGTAAAAAGATGATGAATGAAATGCGACCGGCAAATAATTTAAAACGTCTTGAAACACAAACCGGCAATTTGCCCTTATAGAGCGGAAAAAACCACCCGCTGAGCGGATGGTTTTTATTCTTACTCATATTTATTATGATAACATATTATTTTAAATGAATTTCAATACGCACATTGAATTCATGTTCAAGTTCGCTCAGCCTGTCACGTTTTTTATTCAATAAATAAAATGCGATTTCCTGTTCCACATGATGCACATACGTTGCAGGCACATTTTTTCCTGCCAGCTTGCTCTTGATATCACGCAAAACCCCCTGCGCCTGCCACTCCAAGTTTCTTCTAAACCCCGTTCCCCGACAATGCGGACATGGTTCGGAGGTTATGGAAATAACACTGGACCCGGTTCTTTGCCGGACAAGTTCAAGCAAGCCGAAACCGCTCAATTTTCCGATATCGTGCCTTGCCCGATCACGTTTCATTGCGGCGTGCAACGCGTTTTCCACGTCGCGGCAATGGTTTTTATCCCGCATTTCAATAAAATCGATAACAACCTGCCCGCCAATGTCACGAAGGCGCAAATGTCTGGCTATGGCTTCCACAGCCTCCATATTCGTCCTGTAAACCATGGCTTCAAAATTACTTTTGCCTTGGCTTTTTCCGGAGTTGATATCTATCGCCATAAGCGCTTCCGTTTGGTCAAAAACCAAACGGCCGCCGGAAGGAAGATTGACTTCCCGTTTAGTCACTTCGTCAAGCTGACGGGTGATATTGAAATGCTCCCAAAGCGTTTGCCTCTTATCATCGTATAAATGCAGCATATCCTTATTTTTCGGGAAAAGGACCTTTATCAGTTCGCCGACGCTTTTTTGCACATCTTTGGAGTCAACCCAAACCTCATCAATATCTTCATTCAGATAATCACGGACCGCACGGGTGGCTAAATCCGCTTCCTGATAAACCAAACTCGGAGCAGGTGATTTCACGACTTGTTTTTGAATGGTCTTCCATGTGCGTTTCAGCAGCTGCAAATCTTTATGAATATGCGTCTTGCTCGCTCCCTCGCTCGCGGTGCGGATAATCACGCCCATATTTTCACCGGGCTTAATACCGTTGAGCAGCATACGCAGTCTTTGACGCTCTTCATTGTCTTCAACCTTGCGGGAAACGCCGATTTGTTCCTGTCCGGGAGTTAAAACGAGAAAACGCCCCGCAAGGGAAAGCCATGTGGTTAAAAAAGCCCCTTTGGAACCGTTCGGTTCTTTGACCACCTGCACCAAAACTTCTTGACCGACTTTCAAAACTTTTTGAATGGGAGGATATTTAGCCGAGGTTTCATGATGCAAAGACAAATAATATTCGGGGTGCACCTCGTCAATTTGCAAAAAGCCGTTTTTACCGCAGCCGAAATTGACAAAAGCCGCTTGCAGGTTCGTATCCACGTTATTGATGACGCCCTTATAAATATTTCCGCGGATTTTGCTCTGATGCGCCATTTCAACGAAATATTCGGAAACAACCCCGTTTTCCGTAATCACAACTTCGACTTGTTCGTCGGGCACGGTGCTTACATAAAGCACCCTGTGAACATGCTCTTTCTTATCTTTTGCCGTTTCTTTCTTATTTTTTTTCGCTTTGCGCAGCGTTTCTTCAGCTTCGATACGGGCGATTTCGCCGTCTTCCACAATAGGGAAATTTTCAAATTCCTGAACTAAATCCGCCTCATTTTGAATTTTCTTTTTACGGCCGCGTTTTCTTGGCTTTTTTATGCTTTTTTCAGAATCGCTGACAAGAGGCAGAACGGCGTCGATATAAGGGGCTTCTTCAATAACACCCAAGACTCCCAAACCTGCCTGCTCACCGTAAGCGCTTAAGCTTTCCGTTCCGTTGTATTCGGCAACACCGTTCACGCCTGCGACAAAATCAACGTCTTTTTCTTCCGGTTTTGCGTTTTCATTAACTTCGCCTGCGATGATTTCTTTATTTTCTGACGCATTCTTGCCTTTACGGCCGCGTTTCCTGGAAGCTGCGGCTTTCTTATTCTCACTTTTTTCTTCAACAGGAACCATTTGCCCTTGCTCATAAACAAGCATATCCTTTGAACCGACAAGAGCGATATCTTTTACGCTTTGTTCCGCGGGAAGATTTCGGGAGGGTTCATCATAAGGCAATTCTTTTGAATTGCCCGCCAAAAGAGCTTTACGGTCCTGAGCGGCTGAAGCGATGGCTTTGCGTTCCTGCGAAGTTATTGCGGGAGGAACTTCTTTTACTGCTTGAACGGTATCGGTTTTGCGCCCGCGGGGTTTTGCCGCTTTTCCACGGGCAGGGGCAGCCGTTTTTCCTGTTCCGCTTTTTTTCTTGTCAGCCCCAAGCGCGGAATTATCAGAAGCAGAATGTTCAGGCGATGTTTCTTGAGCGCTTTCTTCCGGTGCCGGGATTTTTGTTTTTCTTGGGCGCCCGCGGCGTGATTTTTTGGGCGTTTCGCTATCCAAAGCTTGCGGCTCAAACTTCGCCTCACCCTCTTTTGGGCTTGTTTCCTGATTATTTTCCGTTACAGCGGCTTGCTTTCTGGGTCGTCCTTTCTTCTTTTTTTCTGTTTCTTCCATAAAAAATCCTAATTGATTGTACATAATTCCATTTCAGGCGTTTCGGAAAGCACTAATTTCCCATAACAACCCGAAACAAAAGCCCCAAGATTAAAAACCGTTGTCTTGCCTATGGTATCTTTTGCGCGGCTTTCGTGAATGTGCCCGCAAATACAAAAATCCGGCTGATAATCTTGTATAAATTTTAAAATTGCCTTGCTCCCGACATGCTTTCCGTTTTTCAGTCTGTCACATTCCGTTCCATAAGGCGGATTATGGCTGATGAAAACTGTTAACGCCTTTTTGGGAAGCATTGCGAATTTTTTCAAATTTTCTTCATAAAATTCTTCAGCAAATTCTGAAGAAGTGGAAAAAGGCGTCGGCAAAGAACCGCCCATTCCCAAAAGCAAAATCGTGTTCGTTTCAATATGCCGCTTATGCAAATTTATTCGCCTTTCCGATAAATATCCGTCAACCTGCGCCGTATCCATATTTCCTATTTGGGCATAAATTTTCTTATTGCATGCTTCAAGCGCCTGCATCACTTTTTTTGCGTCGCCCAGCGTACCGTTTTTTCCGATATCGCCAGTAACAACAATACCTTGCGCTTTTTGAACATCTTTTATCCGAGGAATAGTTCGTATTTCGCCGTGAATATCACCTAAAAAAATCCAAAAAGGAAATTCCGCAATCCCCATATCCTCAATTCCCGCATACAAACTGAATATTTACAAAAAAAACGATACAGTATATTCATTTGTTAGAAAAGTAATAATAAAAATTCATTTTTTTTTCAAGAAAAAAATAAATAATATAAAATTTTTAGAGGCGATATGGATAAAAACACATTAAGGAAACATATGGACGAGCAGAGAAGTACTTTATATAAAAATAATAATTTCAATGAATTATGTTTAAAAGTACAAAATCATGTTTTAAAACATCCGCTTTTTCTTTCTGCAAAAAACATTTGCACCTATGCCCCGGCAAAAAGCGAAATCGATGTGAATTCAATAAGCCAAACAGCATGGAAACAAAATAAAGCCGTTTATTATCCCCGCTGTTCAAAAACGCAAAAAGGGATCATGCATTTTTATCTGTGTAATAATTTTTCCGAACTTGAAAAAGGCGCCTATGGTATTTTGGAACCCAAAAAATCATGCCCTATTT
>DONZ01000174.1:7571-21008 GCA_003512875.1 Desulfovibrio sp.
AAAAAATCATGCCCTATTTGCAGTGAAGACACACTCAACAGCCCTGACACGCTTATTCTTGTACCCGCCCTTTCCTACTCTCCAAAAGGCTGCCGCTTGGGATACGGACAAGGATTTTACGACAGGTTTTTAGCAAAAATTCCGCAAGCCGGCAGTTTCGGCATTACTTTTACGGCTCTTCTCTCAAATGAAATCCCCGCTGACCCGTGGGATTTGCCGGTACAATACCTTGTAACGGAAGAAGGAATACAAAAAATACAAATTTGATGAAATAAAAAAATTTTTGCCGTATACAATACGCTGAAAAAATTTCTTATCAAACCTTATTCCAATTTCATTTTTCTGCACAAGTCTTCATAAACCTTGTCAATGTGCTTGCCAAGCAATTCTGTTGCGTGCTTCACTTCCCCGTTTTGCATCGCGTAATAAATATCTTGGTGGTCGGATAACACCATGTTTTCCTGCACATCTTCACAGCTTTGATAAGAATTGTAATATCTCGTATAAATATTGCAGCGTAAAAAAATTCTTTTCCACGCTTCAAGCAAATAGGTATTGTACGCCATTTTCACAATAAACAAATGAAACGCTTCATCAATTTCAACAAATTTTTTAATATCGTCATAACGCAGCGCCATGACAGAATCTTCCAACATTCTGTTCATAACGGAAAGAACATAATAATCATTGCGTTCCGTAACAATCCTCAAAGCTTCCACTTCCAATAACTTGCGTATGCTGAAAACATTATGCGCGTCATCATGTTCAAGCAAAGGAATATAACTGCCTTTTTTGGGAACCTTTTTCAAAATTCCTTCAGAAACAAGGCGGTTTAAAGCAATGCTTATAGGCGTTCTGCTCATGCCAAAGTCGATAGCTAACGAGCTTTCCAAAATAAAATCACCGGGCTTATACGATTGTTTGATAGTTTCCGTCAATAAACGATATGCCCTCTCTTCCGCATTTAATTTTTCTTTCACATTACCCATGAAAGCCTACTTCCCATAATCTAAGCGTTACTGTATAAGAGTACCTTTTCATTCAATTCTTGTCAATCAAACAAAATTATTATTTATTCATTGAAATAAATTGCCTCCCGACCATCTTTCCAGTATATTGGAAAAAATTTTTGGGACTTCGTTATGAAAATATTGCATACCTCCGACTGGCACATCGGCAGCACGTTTTACGGCAAAAAAAGAAATGAGGAATATGCGGCTTTTTTTGCATGGCTGCTTGCATTGATTCAAAAAGAACAAATAGACGTACTGCTTATCGCAGGCGACATTTTCGATACAGCCCTTCCCAACAACTCAGCCCAGCACCTTTATTATTCCTTTTTAATTGATTTACGCGGCACTTCCTGCAAACATGTTGTCATTACCGGCGGAAACCACGACTCCCCAAGTTTTTTAAATGCCCCGCAGGCGCTTTTAAAATCCCTCAACATCCATGTCATAGGGGCTATGCCGGAAAACATCCATGATGAAATTATTCCCATCCGGCATAACGGCGAGGAAGTGATCATTCTTGCCGTTCCTTATTTGCGTGAACGCGATTTGCAGGGCATAGCGATTACGGAAAATTATGAAACAAGAGCGGAAAAAATCGTTCGGTCCATTGCCGAACACTACAAAAACCTTACAGAAATCGCCCTGAAACAAAAACAGGCAAACAGTCCGCTCCTCGCCATGGGACACCTCTATATCGCAGGCTCCAAGCTTGAGGAAGAAGGGGAACGGGAACTTTACATCGGCTCCCTCGCTAGAATTTCTGCCGATATTTTTCCAAAAGAAATTGATTATGCCGCCCTCGGCCATATCCATTCAGCGCAAAAAATCGCCAAAACCGAGCATATCCGTTACTCCGGCTCTCCCCTCGCCATGAGTTTCGCAGAAAAAAGCAACAAGAAAAAAATGCTCGTTCTTGACACGAAAAATTCTTTATCCGTACAGGAAATAGAAATTCCGGAATTTCAAATAACCCGCAAAATTTGCGGAAACTTTTCCGCAATACGGCAAGAAATTGAAAAACTGAAAGCCCTCGACCAATCCGTATGGCTTGAAGTTGAATACAGCGGCGAGGATAAATTCAATTTAAAAGATATGCTTTTCGCATTGACCGCCGACAGCAAAATTGAAATTCTCAAATTCAAAAATCAAAATATTATTGATTACTATATCAATGATACGCTGTCGGAAGAAAACCTTGAAGACCTCGACCCGCAAAAAATATTCGACAGAATTTTAGAAAAAACATCCTATCCGGATGAAGAAAAACAAGAACTGCTCGCTTGCTATCATGAAATTTTAACCGCCTTGGCGGAAAAAGACATAAACGAATAAATTATGAAGATACTCAGTTTACAATTAAAAAATCTCAACTCGCTTTACGGCGAATGGTTTATTGATTTTACCGATAAAACCTATCAGAATGACGGATTGTTTGTCTTATCCGGTCCGACAGGAGCAGGAAAATCCACCATTTTGGACGCTGTTTGCCTCGCCCTTTACGGACAAACCCCACGCCTCGGAAAAATCACCCAAACAAACAATGAAGTCATGTCAAAGCACACGGCAGACTGCTATTCCCTTTTGCATTTTGAAACAAAAGGAATACAATATTATGCCCGTTTTGAACAAAGAAAAGCAAAAAACAATCCGAACGGAAAACTCCAGGATGTCGAAAGAAGCATTGCCAAAGAAAAGCCTGATTCAATCATTTGCCGAAAAAAAACGGAAATCAATGAAGAAATCATCCGTATTACGGGCATGGATTTTCCCCGTTTCACCCGTTCAATCCTATTGGCGCAAGGAGCTTTTGACAGTTTTTTAAAGGCGAGGGACGAAGAAAAATCAATGCTCCTGGAACAAATCACAGGCACGGAAATTTATTCGGAAATTTCCCAAACAATATATCAGCGTGCAAAATCAGAAAAAGAAAAAAAAGAACGCTTAATCCTTTTAACAAATAATACTTCGCTATTGCCTCCGGAGGAAATTGAAAAATTAAAAAACCGGCAAGAAACGCATAATCAAGAATTAGCAGCGATTAATCAACAACTGTCCCAAATCCGGACGTTCATTCTTTGGCATAATCAAATGCAGGAACTGCAAGAAAAAATTGATACGGCAAAAAATCGGCACAAGAATTTCCTTGAACAAAAAAAAGCTTCGGAAGAAAAAGCAATTCAGCTGATAAAAGCCGAAAAAGCGGAAAAACTTTATCCGGAATACCATGCCCTTAATTTGCAGGAAAAAGAAATCCAAAACGCGCAAGCTAGCCTGACCGAATTGGAAAAAAATCTGCCGAAACAGGAAACACAATTAAAGCTTCTCATTCAAAAAATCGAAGAAATACACAACAACTGTCAGCAAGAAAAAATAAATTATGAGAAATTGCGCCCTCTTTTCGAGGAAATAAAAAAATTGGATATTGAACTTGAAAATATCAATAAAAACATTCAGGCGCAATCAACGGAAATTGCACAATCAGAAAAAGAAAAACAAAAAATTGCCTCTGATATACAAGAGATAGACAAAAAAAACGCAGCAATACGGCAGGAACAAAACGAACTTTCAAACTGGTTTCAGACAAATACGTGCTTGGAAACATTGAAACAGGAACTGAGCGCCATAAAAAACAATTTAATACACCTAGATACGATAATTGAATCCGGCAAACAAACAAAAAATAAAATCGCAGAACAGGAAGAGGAATTAAAACTCCAAAAAACGAACAACGCAAAACAAGAACAAAGCCAAAAAGAACTTATTGCCGACACAAAACTTAAACAAAAACAACAAAAACAAGTAACCGGACAAATTGAAACGCTGTTGAAAGAAAATTCCCTGCAAGAATTAAAAACAACGCTTTCTTTTCTTGAAGAAAAAAAATTCCTGCTTGCGCAAATTTCAGCGCTTGAAGAACAGAGAAAAACATTGCGGGAAGGCGAGGAATGTCCGCTGTGCGGTTCAATCCACCATCCTTTTATGCAAAAGGACACCATAATTCCGTCCGGCAATTCCGATATTGATATCAATATCAAACAACTGAAACACCAAATTGAGGAAATTGAAAAATTAAAACAGGAACAAGATAAAATAGACCTTCTTTTAGCAGAAAACAATAAGCGGCTTGAAAACATCGGGCAAACAATCCAAGACAATGCCCGCCAAATTATGAATAAAGAAAAGCTGATACAAGAATTTCAAAAAGAACGGAACGAACTTTTAAAACAGTACAATGAAGAAAGAGAGACATTATTGCAGCAAGTCAAACCTTTCAATATCACGGAAATTATCCCTAATAAAAGCCAGGACATCACCGAAATATTGGAAGGACATCTGAAAAATTTTGACATGAAAAACAAACAAAAACAAGATATTGAACAAACATTGCAAGAAAATGAAAAACAACAGGCAAGCCTGCAAACACAGCTTGCAGTCATACAAAACAATCTCACATACAAAAACGGGCAGCTCCAGACAGAAAAAAACACATATTCTTCCATTAAAAGAAAACGTGAAAAAGATTTTGCTCAAAAAAATCCTCAAACCGAAGAAGAAAAACTATTAAAATCAATCAATGAACTTGAAGAAAAAAAAGAAAAAATCCTTCAAGAAAAAGACAAACAAAATCAGGAAGTGACCCAAAGCAAGGAACAAATCAAACATCTGCAGGCATTTCTTGCGGAAAAAAGCAAAAACGTTTCCATGCTAAAGGAAGAATTTCTGCAAAAACTGCAAGAGCAAGAATTTTCCGATGTTGAAGATTTTTTAAAAGCGCAGCTCTCCAAAGAAGAATTGCAGCACTTACAGCACATTTTTAAGGAATTGGAACAAAACATAAAACTTACCCAAAGCAAACTTGCGGAAAGCGAAAAAGAGCTGCAGACTCTTAAAAATAAAAATTTAACAGCCGGCTCAAAACAGGAATTGGAAGAACAGGAAAAAAACATTCGGGAAAAACAAGAAGCAAGCCTTGTGGAACTTGGTGAAATTCAAGGAAAACTCAAACAAAATCAAGAAATTGCAAACACATACAACGAAAAACTCCAAGAACTGAAAAAACAGGAACATATCCAAGCCAAATGGGATGCTTTAAATTCGCTTGTCGGTTCTGCTGACGGCAAAAAATTCAGGCAAATAGCCCAAGCAATCACTTTTGAACAGGTTTTGCATTATGCCAATATGAAATTGCAGTTATTGCAAAAACGCTATTTGCTCATTCAAGATAAAAACAATCTTCTCAATTTAAATGTGCTTGACAATTATCAGGGAGGCGAAATAAGGGCTGTGCAAAATCTTTCAGGCGGCGAAAGTTTTATCGTAAGCCTCAGCCTTGCACTGGGACTTGCTCAAATGGCAAGCAAAAATGTGCGGGTGGATTCACTTTTTCTTGACGAAGGCTTCGGAACGCTTGACGAGGAAAATCTTGATACCGCCCTTTCAACCCTTGCCAGTATCCAGCAGGAAGGAAAGCTTATCGGCATCATTTCCCATATTCCGCTTTTAAAAGAAAGAATCAACACCCAAATAAACGTTATTCCCGAACAGGGCGGAAGAAGCATTTTACAAGGCGCCGGCTGTAAAAAACTTCATTAAAAAATCCCCTTTCGCCCCGAAAAGAACAAAAGAGGATTTGTTTCATTCCATATCAGCGAAGCCCTAATTTAACCGCCCATTCGATAAAAATATTTTCGATTTTTATCAGTTTGTTATTGGATAAAGCAAGAATGCCGATTAAATCCTGCATTTGGTCCTTGGTTATGCCGAGAGCCAAAAGCTGTTTGGTTATCTCTTCCAAACTTCGGGTTGTTTTTTCCGCTTCCGCAATCATTTTTTGCTCTTTGTCAGAAAGAGCGAGTGTTCCGAAAAGCATTTCGCAAGCCATTTCCCTTGGCAAAGGCATATTGTATCTGCCTAAATACACACGGTTGAAAGCATACGCCAGCGGCATGATTTCCGGTTTATTTTCATTGCGTAAAAAAAACGGAACGGTTTTTAAAAGAACAGTGAAGCGTTTTAATTTTCTGACCAATTCAGCTTTTGAATCGCCTGAACGCCCGTAAAAAACCTGATCTTTCTTCCGTAAAGCGATAACCGCCAGAACCAAAGCCAAAGAAAACAATTCGTTGTCAGTAAAATCAGGTAATTTTTCTTGTTCAAAAAGCTTGAACCTGCCAAAAACCGCCACGCTTCTCAATTCGGATTCAAAGGCTGAAAGCAATTCTTCAAAACGGTTTCCGGAAAAATAGCCTAATATCAACGCATTGACACACAAAGAAATTTTGTACATGGGCAAAATTTCCTTTTCGGCATATTTCGCTTCGACGGCCCGCTTTATTCCTTCAAACGTATAAGCTGCAGGCTGGACACGCAATTCAAGGGCGAAACGGATATAATCTTCTTCGGTGAATGAGGAGCAGACCTTTGCCAGAATTTCCCAAACCAAAGAATGCTCCGCTTCTTCCAAGTTTTCAGCAGAAATTAAGAATTTCGCACAGACAGCACCAAGCAGAGCTTCATAATTTTCATAGCCTGTTTGCTCCAAACATTCCTTGGCGAGCAGTGTCCAATATTGATGATGGTCAGGCGCGTAACACGCATAATCGCGTTCCGTAAGCAAGGAATTTCTTTTTTCTTTTCCTGTCCTTTCAAGAGTCAAGAGTGCGTGAAGGATATCAAAATCACGGCTCATCACGTGTGAAAAAAACTCTAAATTCGTATCCATAATTCTCTCTCTATTTTTTTAATTCCAAATTTCTGTCAAAAGTCGCCATAATCGCTTCAATTACAGCCCCGCGGACAGCATTTTTATCCAGACTATTCATGCCGGCAATGGTTGTTCCCTTTGGCGAACAAACATTCAGGCGCAATTTCGCATAAGGAATACCGCTGTTTTGCCGTGCAAGTTCCGTGCTGCCCAAAAATAATTGTTCAAGCATTTTTTTAGCGTCATCATATTTAAAACCTAAGCGGATCGCCCCTTCAAGCATTGCTTCAAGCATATAAAAGACAAAAGCGGGACCGCTGCCTATCAATGTTGAAAATTCGGCGAATTGAGCTTCCGGCAGGATGCATGTTGTTCCGACGCATGCAAAGATTTTCTTTATTGTTTCCTTATGAACATCCTGAAGCATTCCGTCATCGAAACAAAGGGCTGTGCACCCTTCACCGACCATGGCAGGCGTATTGGGCATGATGACGGACACCGGGCAAAACGGGCAAATTTTCTTTATAGCCGCAATAGATACCCCGGCAGCAATGGATACGATAATCGTATCACTTGTTAAAAATTCTTTGATACGCAGAAGTAATTCTTCAACCGCATAAGGCTTTACGGCAATGACGACGACATCGGATTTTTTCACAAGCTCTTCTTCTCCGGAACAAGGCAAAAGTCCGCATTCATTTTCCAGCTTTTGCAGTTTTTCCGGGTTGTGATCATACCCCGCAACATGAAATTCTTTTGCACGGCTTATTCCGTAAATAATTGCCGACCCCATATTTCCGCAACCGATAAAACCGACTGTCTGCATAATTTCCTCACACAATTTTTTTTGATTATATACACCTATTCATAAAACTTGCAACGCAAAAGAAAAACTCTGTCTAACATGCTAATATTGCATAATATTTAAATTTTCCTATAAAGCGATAATTGTTGTTCCCTCAGCAGGAATTTCTTATTCGGCTGAAATTTGTTTTTTGCCGACAGCATTCACTGTTATTGCCGCAAGCAAGCCGATACACGCCAATACGGCAATAAAATTAAAAATAGTCACATATCCTTGCACAGGACCTTGAACATCCAGCCAATGCCCATACAATAAACCGAAAACAGCATCCGGCAGCGAGCTGAAAATTGTTATAACGCTTACTGCCGTCGCTGTTTGGTGAGGAGGAATGCGAACTTCTTCCATGCTTGCGTACATGACGCAGTAAAACATCATGCAGGCAAAACTGATAAGCATGGTAATAGCGATAATGACAGTATGGGACGTCGCCGGACTCATATTCAGCAAATATAAAATCAAGCCGATAAAAATACTATAAGCGATAATCATCAAGCGTGAAGAATTACCCAGTTTGTCAGCAATATACCCGCTTATCGGACCTGCAAAAATACGGATTCCATAAACACGGACGGTACCCAGCACAGCCCCGAAAGTGATAGACGCACCAAGGACATTTGTTGTGTAAGGAGTCATATAGCCCATGCTGACATAGCAGCCATAACTGCAAGTAATAAGAACAACCAAAATCCACACCCTGCCGGATTTTAAAACTTCAAGCAGCGTATTCATGGCAGAAGCGGATTTTTCATCTTGATCTTCATAAAAATCATAAGGAGTCTTATCTGTTATGAATAAGCATACGCAGATAACGGCTATCACCAATGCAGCCGCTTGGAAAAAAAGCATATATTTCAATCCGTCCATTTGGTCTGTGAACATCTCATAAATATATGCGTCGATAAAACCGATAACAACCATTACAAAACCCTGCATGCCCAAAAACGTGCCGAACATGCGTCCTTGCTCTTCTTTGTCGCCGGAAACACGCACAGCTTTAATCAGACAAGGATAAACGCCGCATGCCGAAACAGCCAAAATTCCCCAAATCACCAATGCGGAAGCAAAAGACGGAATAATGGCGAAAACGACATTGCACAGCGACGTAATCGATGCCGAACAGATAAGAATTTTCCGGGTTGACCACCTATCCCCGATAATGCCTGCCGGCAAATATATCAATATGGAAACAACAATGAAAACAGTCATTAAATATCCCAATTCCGTATTTGTCGTTTGCGTTGCCGCCCTTACGATGTCATAAAATTTAAAATGAATGTACGGCAAAGCGTTCGATGCCGCAAACAATGTGCTTAATGCAAATATCCGGGCATATTTTTCAAATATTGTCATAAGACCTCCTTAAATATCACCATACACAAGTTTATTGCCGACAATAGTCGCCGCTATTTTCAAATCCTTGATTTTCCATTCGTCAGCTTCCAAAGGATTTTCTTCAAGAACGACAAAATCAGCCAGTTTTCCAACTTCAATGCTTCCTTTGACGTTTTCTTCAAAACCTTGGAATGCAGCATTGATTGTTATAGCCTTTAATGCGCTGTACACATCAATTCCCTGTTCCGCCTTGCCTAAATCCTGCCCTTCATAGCTCTGACGGTTTACCGCCGACCAAACGCAAAGCAAAGGGTCGATTGGCGTTATATAGGTATCATTATGCAGAGTGCAGTTTATTCCCAAACTCATGGATTCCCTCACAGGGTCAAGCCGTTTGGCTCGCTCCGGACCGAGAAAAATATCATGGTGACGTTTTCCCCAATAATATGTATGAACAGGAAAAAACGAAATGCAGGCTTTCAATTCCGCAATGCGCTTCAGCTGGTCGGGACGGACGGTCTGGCAATGAATAAAAATAAAGCGGGAATCTTTGCGATACTGTATTTTCTGCGCATACTCAAAAGCATTAAGCGCCATTTCAATGGCTCCGTCGCCGTTGCAGTGTACCGCCACCTGTTTGCCTTGTTTATGCAGCTCCAAAACTCTTTCATTCAGCCATTGCTGTTCATGATTATATGGTCCCAAAAAGTCAGGCTTTCCATCGGGACAAACATAATACGGCTTACTTAAAAATGCCGTTCTTGCCTGAATGGATCCGTCTGCGGTTAATTTTGCAGCGCCCATGCAAATCATTTTCTTTTCGTCCGCATAATCACCCGATTTCAATTCCGGATAAAGATTATTCCATTCTTTATCATACACATCACCTTCGCCAACCGGATACAGAACCAAACGAAGTTTAAATACATCCTTATTCATTGCTTCACTGGCTAAATCAGCGCTTTCCCGCGTACACCACCAGCCTTCCTGCACAGTTGTGCAGCCTTTGGCGGCATATTGCTTTGAAACTGCCTCAAGCCCTTTTATGAATGCGGGTTTGTCGGCAGGAGGAATTTTTGCCATGACCGGACACAGAGCCGTTTCGATTACTCCCGTCGCTTTGTTATCGTCATCCCTCAAAATGCGGTAATACTCGGTATCGGACGTATCATCGGTAATTCCGCCTTTTGTTAAAGCCAGTCTGTTATGATATGTCACCCAGCCTGAAATATGCGCAACAGATACGGGGTGTTTTGTACTCACTCTGTCTAAATCATCGGATATCAAGTGACGCATTTCTTCTACCTTGCTGTCATCATATCCCCAGCCGACAATCCATTCCCCCTCGGCAAGCGTTTCCGCTTTTTCCCGCAGATGAGCTATGACATCGTCTATGTTCCGCACAGCGCCGAGAGGACAGCTGTTGACATCTACCCACAGCGCCCGCAGCGCAGTATCTAAAATATGGCTGTGGGCATCAATAAATCCGGGCAGCAGAGTTTTGCCCTGCAAATCGAAATACTTCGTATGATTATCCGCATACTGTTTTACCTGCTGCAAATCACCGACAGCCATAATCGTTTCATCATGCACGGCAACGGCTTCCGCAAATTTCTGCTCGTCATTCATAGTAAGGATGCTTCCGTTATAATAAACGGTATCAGCAAAAACTTTCATAATGCCTCCTTTGTATGCTTGTATCATACTGCGATTATAAAAATAAAACCAATCGGCACAACGCCGTATTTTACAAAAAAAAACACCCTAGACTAATCTAGGGTGTTCACAGTAACAATATGCTTACGCTATGCACTCGGCATAAACTTTATGCCGAAAATTGTGCATAATGACAAATTATTCTTCATCGTTTTTGGCAGCTGCAAAAGCGTCAGCCATTGTACCAAGATTGGTATCACCGGCAGAAGAATATTCTTTCGGTTTACGGCGTTCTTCGTCTTCTTTGAGTTGTTTTACAGAAAGACCTAAACGGCGTTCTTCAGCGCTAACATGGATGATTTTTGCTTGAACCTGATCGCCTTCCTTGAAAGCTTCGGCAGGATTTTTAATTTTCTTTCCAAGTTCGGTAACATGGATAAGACCTTCAATACCTTCCTCAACTTCCACAAAAAGACCAAAATCAGTAACATTGGTGATTGTACCCGTTACGGTGTTGCCCACAGGATAACGGCTTGGCACGGAAGCCCATGGGTCTTCTGTAAGTTGTTTCATGCCGAGAGTGAATTTCTCATTTTCTTGGTCGACAGTAAGCACTTTCGCTTGAACAACATCGCCGACTTTGAACATTTCGTTCGGATGGCGGAGTTTCTTTGTCCAAGAAATGTCGGAAACATGGATAAGTCCGTCAATACCGTCTTCAATACCGATAAACATGCCGAATTCGGTAATGTTTTTAATGGTGCCTTCCAAAACGGTACCTTCAGGGAAACGTTCGCCGACCAATTCCCAAGGATTTTGCTTGATTTGCTTCATACCGAGGGAAATACGCTTTTTATCGCTGTCAACGCCTAAAATAACGACTTCGACTTCATCGCCTTGCTTTACGATTTGGCTCGGGTGACGGAGTTTGCGGGTCCAAGACATTTCAGAAATATGAACAAGCCCTTCAACACCGCTTTCAAGCTCAACAAACACACCGTAATCCACAAGATTGGTAACCTTGCCGGTATGGCGTGAGGCTTCGGGGAAACGGGTGGTGATATCTTCCCATGGGTCCTGGATCAATTGTTTCAAACCAAGAGAAACTTTATTGGTATCCTTATCGAAAGAAAGAACTTTAAGTTCAAGTTCTTGTCCCATGCTTACCATTTCACGAGGATGACGGATACGCTTCCAGCTCATATCCGTAATATGCAAAAGGCCGTCCAAACCGCCAAGGTCGACAAACACGCCGTATTCGGTAATATTTTTCACACGGCCTTTGACAGTTTGTCCTTCCTCAAGGGTGGTAAGAAGCGCACTACGTTTGCTGTCACGGTCTTCTTCAAGGAGAACGCGGCGGGAAACAATAACATTACTGCGGCGGCGGTTGATTTTTAATACGCGAAATTCATAATTTTGATTGACCAACGCGTCCATATCGGGAACTGGACGCAAATCAACGTGAGATCCGGGCAAGAACGCTTCGATGCCACCTAAATCAACGGTATAACCGCCTTTGATACGGCGAGTGATCATACCTGTAATAACGCCGCCTTTTTCCAAAACTTCTTCAAGTTGGTCAAAAAGCTGCATGCGTTTCGCTTTTTCATAAGAAAGCTTAACCGTGCCATCGCCATCGCTTTTACGCTCAACGAAAACATTGATTTTATCACCGACTTTTGCGGTGATATTGCCTTGAGCGTCACGAAATTCCTCCGCAGGAATTTGACCTTCAGATTTAAATCCAACGTTTACAAGAACGTTTTCATTTTCTATCGCAACAACTTCACCTTCGACAATAGAACCTTCTTCCAGCTCACAGCCGTCATTATTGAAGCCATAAGCATCGAGCATTGATGCGAAATCTTCAGAATCAAATTGGTTTTCCATGTTATCCTTGGTCATAAGACCCTCCGAACCTCAAACAAATTCCTATCCATGTTAAAATAGGTTTCTTTTTATACTCGATTTTTAAAAAATACACAAGTATTTTATACGCTATTTTAATATTTTTTGCCGATTGGCAAAATTCTTTTCTTTCCGCACTTTTTTCTTGCATTTTATCCTATTCATTTTACAATAAGCAAAAGAAAAACGAGGAAAAATATGAAAAATTATCTTAAACTTATCGGAGCGGGCGTTTTCATATATATATTTTTTGCCCATTTCACGCCTTATGTAGCCCAATTCGTCCCTGCATGGCAATATTATGTCAATGTTTGCAATGACAGAAATTTGGAACCCGGAGCTTTGTATTACAGCGATTTGCCCATTATTTACGAATCAGAAGCGGCAAACAGGGAAGCTGTCATCGAAGCTTACGGCTCAGTAACCGGTTTTATGCCGGTTAACGATAAAAAATAAGCAGTCATCATGCGTACCATTCAAGCAGAAACAATTACGGAAGCGGTTAAAAATTTATGCATAAAAGCCTGCCACCAGCTTCCGGATGATGTCTATAACGCTTTCCATCTCTTGAAAGAAACGGAAAAATCCCCCTCCGCAAAACTTCTTCTGGACGATATCATTCAAAACGCCGATATTGCAAAACAAGGGGAAATCCCTATCTGCCAAGATACGGGGCTGGCGGTTTTATTTGTGGAACTGGGACAGGATGTGCATGTAAACGGCAATCTTGAAAAAGCTCTTCACGAAGGGGTCAGACAAGGGTATACGGAAGGCTACTTGCGAAAATCCGTTGTTGCGGAACCGCTTTTTGAACGAATCAACACAAAGGACAATACGCCCGCCATTATCCACTATACCATCTGCGAGGGCGATACGCTCAAAATCCGCATGGCGCCGAAAGGTGCGGGATCCGAAAATAAAAGCATGTTAAAAATGCTTGTGCCTGCCGACGGAAT
>DONZ01000176.1 GCA_003512875.1 Desulfovibrio sp.
CAGCTCGGGCAGGACGCTTTTTTGCAAAAAAAAATTGCAGGAAAGCGCCATGCAAAGAACCTTGTCGGTTTTGCGGAATTTCGTTGCCCTTTGCAAAAAACATTCTGCGGACGAGTTTTTGGCCGTTGCGACGGCGGCGGTGCGGGACGCGGAGAACGGCAAAGCCTTTTTAGCGGAAATAACCAAGCAAACGGGCATTGTTTTTTATTCCATTTCCGGTTTGGAAGAAGCCCGGCTCATTTATAAAGGTGTTTCGCAGGATTTTCCGGTATCGGACACCTTACGGTTTTATTTGGACATCGGCGGGGGCAGTTCGGAATTTATCGTGGGGGATTCCTATTCCCACAGGGAACTTGATTCTGTGAAAATCGGCTGTGTGCGTTTGGCTGATATGTTCATGAAAAATAAACACGGAGCGGTGAGCGAAGAGGAATACGCCTGAATACAGGATTATGTGCGTCTTGAAATAAACCATACCCTCGGGCGTTTGTCCGGTTATGTCTTGGAAGAAATGGCAGCAAGTTCCGGCACCGCGCGCTGTCTTTTGCAGATAGCGCAGAGTCTGGATGAAGAAAGCCTTTTTCAGAAAAATTTTCTTTCCTATAAGAATATTTGCAAAATCGCCCGCATGCTTTGCGCGAAAACTGAGGAAGAACGCAAACGGATTGTCGGCATGCATCCGAAACGGGTCAATATCATCATTCCGGGGATAGCCATTTTGCAGACCGTTATGGAAGAACTTGGCTTCAGCGGTTGTTATGTCAGCGATTCCGGTCTTCGAGAGGGAATTTTAAGGGTTTATCTTGAAGAAAAATATCCTCACGCGACCGTACATGAGAATACCATCATTCAGGAAAAAAGTGTTTTTAAATTAGCTCGTTCCGTAAAATATGAAGAACAGCATGCAAAACATGTCGCCCATTTGGCTGTGCGTTTGTTCGATAGCGCAAAAAGCCTTTCTTTGCATTCTTTTTCGGAATTTAAACGGCAAACGCTCTATTATGCGGGAATTTTGCACGATATCGGCATTGTGCTCGCCTTTGCGAAGCATGATGAACATGGTTGGTATATTGCGAAAAATTATTCCAATTTGCTTGGTTTTACAGAAAAAAGGCAGTTGGAACTGGCTCTTTTGGTCGGTTCGCACAGAATGAAAGAAAATTCCTGTTTGCAATCCTGTACGGAGATTGCGCCGGAAGAAAAAAAAGATTTGGAATTGCTTGCAAGTTTTCTCAAGATAGCTGAAGCCTTGGACAGAAACCATGAGCAATATGTGGATGATGTGTATTTTGAGAAAAATGGCGATACGGTAAATATTTGTGCCGTCAGCTCCGAACCTGATTGCCTGGAGCGGAAAAAACTCACAGAAGGTTTACCTCTTCTCAGACGGACAATTCCGGCTTTGCAAAGTCTTGTTTGGAAGATTAAGGATTGAGTTTTGTTTTTGCCGTACTTGCCTTATGCCGGGATAGGGTTGTTAAAAATCTCATACGCTTGTTAACGGAGTATTTTTTCGGGAAAAGCATAGGCAAATGTTCTTTTGCTGTTTTGTGAGTACATAATTTCCAGTATTTCGGTTCTGTTTTGTAAAGATAAAAATAAAATTTCTGAAAAAGTAAAGAACTGCAAATAATTGCGGTCTTTTTTATATAATGGAAAAATTTAATTGAAATTGATATTGACTTTCAATTTCAATTAAGGCATTATGTCTTTAACAAACATTTGTGTGAATTTCCGGGCTGAGAAAGGAGTGAATATGGTTTCAGCGGATTATAGAGTTGATTATAGGTGTAGCAATGGCAATATCCATGTGGATGTAAGCGGTGAATTTAATCGGAATACGGCGGGTGCGGTTTTGGAAATCCTGCAAACCGCTTATACGGGCAGTGGGCGTATTTTTATAGATACCGCACAAATTCAGAATGTTGTGGAATGCGGGGCGGAATACTTCAAGACCGCTTTTGCGGCGATTGATGTTCCGACGGCCTGCCTGTTTTTTAAAGGGAAGAAAGGGGAACGTATCGGTCCTGACGGTTCAAGATTGCTTTTAATGAAAGAAAGGGAAAAGAAATGTTGTGGAAATTGTAAGAATTGCTCTTGCAAAAATCATAAATCTTACCAAGGGGAATGATACGGCTGCCGTTGGCATAGTGTGTGGTTCCGAAAACGGAAACACGAAATCCGTTGCTGATGAAATTGCCTGAAGTTTGGAACGGATAGAGAAAAAGAAAATTAAATATCGGCAACATAAAAATACCTTAACGAAAAATTTTATCTGCCATAGCCGTTCATAATTCATCGCAACATTATGCAATTGCCTCCACACAAAAAACGGGTTATTGATAACCCGTTTTTTTTTTGTGTGTGTGATGTCGGAATTTTTTGCTTGATTTAGTTAAATCATACAGTTTTTCCTGCTGTGTCAAGCTTGTATTTTGCATAGGCGCGCACGAGGATTTCATGCATTTGCTCGCGGCTGATACAGTCTTTCGTTTCAAAGGCATAGGCGATATAATTTTTTTGCTGTTTCGTAATGCTTGTGTGAATGCCCGAAAAAAGTTTTTCAACTTCCTTTTTTTCCGCCCTTTCGTCCGGCAGTTCATTGTTTTGCGGGTCCTTATAGTGGCAGCTGCCCGCAAGAAAAGAAAAAGGCATGCCCATTTCAACGCTGTAATAGGTATACGCCCCAATACAATTGGAAAGAGCGTACCGGTAATTTCTTAAAATATCGTAATACCTGTCGACAAAACGAATATCCCAAACGCTGCCGGCTGTCACGACGGGCATGCCTTGTTCAAGATATTTCAAATGGGTACCGCGGTGTATATCCGTCATAAAAAGGCAAATATTGACCGGCTGCATTGCCTCGGGAAGTTCGCGCAGCTGTCGGCAAAATTCCGCAATGTCGTAAATGGCGAATTTTCCCAATACGGAATGGGCGGGAAAACAAATGGTGCCTTTGGCTGTTTTTGCCTGTTCGATATTGTGTTCATGCCTGTACCAGACAAGAGGGTGCGGAATGCGGTAGCACGGCTGCGGGGCGAGGCTTTGCTCAAGCATGGGAAAACGGCTTCTGCTGTAACTGAACATGGCGTAAGCCTTTTGGGCTCGTTCATCGGGACGCAGTTCTGCGGATAAATGTATGCCATGGTCGGAATAGACATAAAGAGGCAGTTCCATGGGGAAACGGGCGTATTCGCGGTAAATGCGTCCTTGTGAATATTGCTCCGCCAAGGGATAGACCGGAGGGCAGGGTCCTGCCTGCCGATGTTCTTTATCGCAGAGTTCTTCCAGTTTTTGTACGGAAAATCCTTGATAGGAATATGAAGTATCCATTTATTGCGCTTTCTTTGGGAAAAGTCTTTCTGTCTTTGGGGAGAGAACGGAGAAAAAGTCCTCCGCTTTTTCAATATCGTCACCGGTAATGACCGTTACGGAAGCTATTCCGTTATTGTCGCCAAACCAAATGGAACCTTTTCCCTTACCTGAAAGATTGGAGTGCCACATGCCGTCTTTTTCTTCCAACGGGGTGGAGGCAATTCCGCCTTTTTTCATGTTTTCCAGTGTCATTTCACCAAGTTGTTTTGCAGTGGCGGGAGTTTCCATAACAGTAATGGAAACGGCAGGGCTTTGGCTCATGCTGACAAAAAGGGCGGTAACGCCATTGTGAGGGGTGCTTTGTACAGGGACGGGCATGCTCCAGCCGGCGGGAATAATCACTTTGAAATATTTCGTATCGACTTCTTGTCCTCCCATTTCTTTTAATTGCGGAGCTTTTGAACGATATGCGTGGGCAGTAGGGGTATTGCCGGATTTTTGCGCACTTTGCGCAGCTGCCGAAGATATGTTTGAAAAACAAAAAATAGTGACGAATAACATTAAAAGAGCTATGAGTTTCATCTGTGCCTCCTGATTGAATGGCTGTGTTAAGATAGCTATTGAATATAAACATTATGTTGTGCTGTCAACCCATTACTTAAGATAAAACCGTCAAACGTATTGAGCAGTAAGCATTGATTGTTTAAAATTCATAAGATAAATAAAGCAGCACAAGCATACTGCCGAGTATGGTAATCAAAAAACGGGCGAACTGCATGGATAGGACAATGATAAGGGCGGCATGCACCGGAAAAATTCCAAGGGCCGTGGGTAAATTTCTTCGCAAGGTGCGGATAGGGTTGCCGATGGCGCTCGCCGCAAGCATAGCAAGCAAAACTTGGGCATGGCTGACCATGTTTTCAGCTAAAAAGTGCGAAGAAACGCTTGCGGATTGGATAAGCCCCCCAATTTGGGCGATGACAATGGCGATAAGCTCTGCCGGAAAGAATTTCGCCACCTGATAAGGCACGGCTTCTTCCCAAAAATCAAGCATGCCCGATTTTACTATCCATTCTGTTCCGAGCATGAGAGGAACGGTGATATATCCCATGCGAAAGAGGATAGCCAAGCTTTTGAGTACCCCTTGTCCGAGGGCTGTTTTCCAAGGAACGGGTTCTTTTTGCTCAAGTTTTAAACGGGAGAAATCAGTCTGGCAGTTTTTGCTCGTGTGCCAATGGAAAAAGAAAACCCCGCAAATCAGTAAAAAGCCCCCTGATAATTGCACGGCGAAAAATCCGACTCCTGCGGCGCCGATCAGGGCGATAACCGGATACATCACGCGCACGGAATGGGACACGTGGGCTAAATAGCTGTTCGCCATGCCTCCGGCAATGAGGGCGGAAGAGGGGATTTCTCCGTTTTTATGGCTTGCGGCAAGCATGCTGTTCGCCCCGACGGAAGAATACAGGGCTATGGGCATGGCTAGTCCGATAATTTCAGGCAGGCGCGCCTTTTGGGTGATTTTTATCAGCCCTTTGCCAAGGCAGCGATACCAGCGCCTTGCTTCCATGAGCGCTCCCAAAAAGGCGGCGATTCCGACCATAAGAAAAAGGCGTCCTATGGATTTCAGTTTTGCCGTAAGTTTATCGGAAGCGGTCAACGGGGCTTTTCTCTTGGCAGGATTTGCTGTTTCTTGTTTTTCGTGTTTTGCCTTGCTCTGTGTTTCTGTTCGGTTTTGTTCTGACAAATAGGTTTTTGCATGCTCAAGCTTTGCCTGTTCAGCGGCGGTTATCTGCGTTTTTGTATGAATGGCAAATTCTTTGCTGGGCATATTGAGCGTCAGGAACCATGCGAAACAAAGGGCAAAAATGAGCAACAGACAGCGAAATGGTGATTGCCAAGGATATTTTTCTTTTTTCTTTTTCATTTAAATAAATGCAGTAGTCTGTTGAATGCCATGCGGAGCTTACCTAGCGGGAAATGATTGTGCCGTCTTTGATATTGTCGCGGCTGTTTTTGGTATGTTCAATAAAAAGGTTTTGTATCTTCGGATTTGAACCTAAGCCGTTTAAAACAGTATGGACTTCATAACCTTTTTTAATGAGTATGGTTTTCCAAGACGCTTCTTCTTCGCCAGCCATATCGTTTTTAGCATGGTCGCCCGCTACAACCATAAAAGGCATGAGCCATACTTTTTGGGCATTTGTTTGTGTAAGTTCCGCAAGAACATTGTCAAAGGCGAGCGCTCCCTCGACGGTCGCCAGCCAAACCATGGGGTCGGCGGAATGGAATGCATGGGCTGCCGCCAAAAGGCTTAAATCGCCTGTGCCCCTGTCGTTGCCATGTCCCATGAGAATAAGGGCGTCTTCTTTGGTGCGTTCTTTCGGAAGGGCGGAAAAAACAGCCTCAACGGTTTTGTCGAGGTCCTGTTTGGAAGATAAAAGAGGGTGCCCCATGGTTACGGAATTAAAATTTTCGCCTTTGCTTTCCATGTAACGGCTGATTAAACGGCATATTTTCATGTATTCTTCAGCAGGAACAACATGCAGGGACTGGATTTTTACGTCCTTATAGCCGTTTTCTGCTGCAAAGTCCAAAGCTTCCGTGACGGAATACACAACTTGTTTTTCTTTATTGAGCTTGGCGCGGATAATATTGGAGGAATACGCCCAAATCACCGTATCGCCGTTTTTTTCATAGGCTGTTTTAATGGCAGTCAGGGATTTGCCGGCTTCCATGTCACTTGTGCCGAAAGCCGTTAAGATTGTGAGTTCCTTTGCAAGAGCAGGAAAGGGATTTACAAAAAGCGAAAAAGAAAAAACAAAAAGAGAGGCAAGCAAAATGCCTGCGCGCATAGAAAAAGATTTCATGTGAAACTCCTTGTTCAGATACCGTGAACGATTTTGAGTGCACTTATAGGCTGGTTTTCCGGCTCAAGGATTATCCTGCTTTATGCCTTCCCGTTTTCACAGTGGCGTGTATAAAGCAGTCCCCTTTCACGGCTACGGTCTAGCGTTGTTAACTTCCCATTTACCTGCATTATGCAGAACCTGTAAGTTGTTTGGAATTTTAATAAAAACATGTTGTTTGTCAAGTTGTGTTTGAAGCTAAGGAATTTATTTGTTAATATAACATTATCTTTTAATAGGATAAGAACTATGAAGAAAAATAGTTTTAACATGGAATTAATTGAAACTCGTGAACAATTATTGGAAAATATTGCAACAATGGTTGATGAAGAGGAATGAGAAAAATATTTACTGAATAAAAAAATGAAAATTACGGTTGATAATGCGAAAAGTAAATTTTTAATGTATCATAGAAAAAATATTTTTAAAAAATAGAATAGGCTGCACAAATATGAAAAAAGGAGCGAGAAATCGCTCCTTTTTTCATATGACTGTCAGCTGATAATTACTCTTGGTCGAAGTCCACCAAAATGGGGTTTTCTTCAAGTTCCATGAGGAATTTATCAGGTCTTTCCTTTTGTTCAGGCACGTTGATGTCTTGGTGTACGTATTCTCGATAACCGGTACCGGCAGGAATAAGACGGCCGACAATAACGTTTTCCTTAAGACCGCGCAAGGAGTCGTGTTTTCCTTTGAGGGCGGCTTCCGTAAGAACTTTTGTCGTTTCTTGGAATGAAGCGGCTGCAACCCATGAAAGGGAGGAAAGGGACGCCTGCGTGATACCAAGGACAAGAGGTTCGGCGGTAGCCGGTTGTCTGCCTTCGCGAAGAGCTTTTTGGTTTTCTTCTCTGAATTCGGATTTATCCACTTGTTCCCCGATAAGGAATGTCGTGTCGCCTGAATCGAGAATGGAAACTTTCTTCAGCATTTGACGCACGATGACTTCGATGTGTTTATCGTCGATGGCAACGCCTTGGAAACGGTAAACTTCCTGAATTTCGTCCACTAAGTAACGTGCAAGGTGCTTTTCGCCGCGGGTTTTTAGAATATCGTGCAATTCCGGATGACCTTCCGTGAGCAAGTCGCCGGCGTCGACAAAGTCGCCGTCGGAAACAATGATGTGCTTGCCTTTAGGAATGAGATATTCTTTTGCTTCGCCTGTATCAGGACGGACAACAATCTTTCTTTTTCCTTTGGATTCTCCGGAAAACTCGATGCTGCCGGCGATTTCAGAAACAATTGCCATATCTTTCGGTTTGCGCACTTCAAAAAGTTCCGCAACTCGCGGAAGACCGCCGACGATATCTCTTGTTTTTGAGGATTCGCGGGGTTTACGGGCGATGATGTCACCGGCTGCTATGCTTTGTCCGTCTTTTACCATCAAAATGGCTCCGACAGGCATTGCGTAGGTCGCAGGCGCGTTGGTTTGTCCCGGACGGTTTTTGAGCACTCCGTTTTCATCGGTAACGGAAAGGGCGGGACGGAAGTTCGTCGTGCGGTAGTCGATAATGGTTTGTGAAGTTTGGTGGGTCGCTTCGTCCATTTTATCCTGAACGGTTTTGCCGTCGATAATGTCGGAGAAACGGATGACACCGTCGACTTCGGAAACATACGGTTCGACCGATGGGTCCCATTCTGCGAGCTTGTCGCCTTTTTGCACCGCTTGCTGGTCGGTTACGAAGAGTCTTGCGCCGTTCGGAAGGATATATTTTTCAACTTCTCTTCCTTGGTCGTCGATAATGCTTATCTGACCGCTCTTTCCAAGTACGGTGGTGATACCTTCCTTATTTACGACAGTACGGACACGGGTAAGGATGACGTTGCCGGAATATTGGGCGAAGTAATTGGATTGTTCAACCTTACGGGAAGCGGTACCCCCGATGTGGAACGTACGCATGGTAAGCTGTGTTCCGGGTTCGCCGATGGACTGTGCCGCTATGGTGCCGACGGTTTCACCGACGTTAACGAGGTGTCCGCGCGCAAGGTCGCGTCCGTAGCATTTCGCGCAAATGCCGCGTTCAGCCTTACAGGTGAGGGCGGAACGGATAGTTACGGAAGAAATGCCGATTTCTTCGAGTTTATTGCCGACTTCCTTGGTTACAAGAGTGTTTTCGGGGTAAACAAGTTCACGGGTTGCAGGGTGGTAAACAGGGTAAAGCAGGGTCCTGCCCAAAATACGTTCCTTCAGGGTCAGCTTTACATCCGTGCCGTCCATGAGGGCTGTCATTTCGATACCGTCGACAGTGCCGCAGTCTTCCATGGAAACGATGACATCTTGCACGACGTCGACAAGACGGCGGGTAAGGTAACCGGAGTTTGCGGTTTTCAATGCCGTATCGGCAAGACCTTTACGTGCGCCGTGGGTGGAGGTGAAGTATTGAAGCACGGTGAGCCCCTCACGGAATGAGGAGGTGATAGGCGTTTCAATAATATCGCCGGAAGGTTTCGCCATAAGACCGCGCATGCCCGCAAGCTGTCTCATTTGGTCGGCGTTACCGCGGGCACCGGAGTTTGACATCATGTAGATTGGGTTGAAGCTTGTGTCTTCCTTGGTGTCGCCCTTGGCGTTCTGGACTTTATCCACGGAAATTTCCTTGACCATTTCCTTGGAAACGGCGTCCGTGGTGTTTGTCCATACGTCGATAACCTTGTTGTATTTTTCCGTTCTGGTAATAATACCGTCGCGGTACTGGCGGGTGATGTCGTCAACTTCGTTTTGCGCTTTGTCGATAATGGTTTTTTTGCGTGAAGGGATGATCATGTCTTTCACGCCGATAGTCACGCCTGCACGGGTTGCAAATTCATAACCGATAGCTTTCAAACGGTCGCAAAGGATAACGGTTGCCTTGATACCTGCGAGTTCGTAGCAGATACTTACCAATTTACCGATGGTCTTCTTGGTAAGGATAGTGTTCACTTCTTTGAAAGGCATGGTATGGGGAAGTCTTTCCCATACGAGGATACGACCGACAGTCGTGTCGGCGAGCTGACCGTCTTCCATACGGACTTTGATTTTTGCATGCAAATCGACAGTGCCGGCGTCATAGGCGGCTTCGACTTCCCAAGGGGCGCAGAAAATCATGCCTTCGCCCTTTTTAAAGGAACGGTCCACCGTCATATAGTAAAGTCCGAGAACGATATCCTGTGACGGGATAATGACAGGGTTGCCGTTTGCGGGGGAAAGAATGTTGTTGGTGCTCATCATCAGCACGCGGCATTCTATTTGCGCTTCCACGGAAAGAGGAACGTGCACAGCCATTTGGTCACCGTCGAAGTCGGCGT
>DONZ01000036.1 GCA_003512875.1 Desulfovibrio sp.
TATCTGCTGCGGCGCAACCATCGGCTCACAATTTCCGTTCAGCGTCGGCGGCATAATCATTCAGCAGGTAGCTGAAAATACCGGTTTCCGCAATGAAGGTATGGCAATGTGCATGAATGTGCTTATGAACTGCCTGATAACCATGTCCATATTTTTTATCATCACCTATTTTGTCACAGGCGGCCACAAAACGAAAAAGGTGGAAATCGACAAACCGGAACCTTTTACCGAAGTTCAAAAAAAGACCTTATGGATAGTCGGTCTGGTTTTTCTCTGCACCGTCATTCCTGCCATGCTCAAGGTTTTCATGCCGGATTCGGCGGTAATTAAAAAAATCGCTTCCTTTTGCGACATCACCGTTACTTGCACTGTCGGTATCATACTATGCAGCATTTTTAAAGCAGCCAAAGAAAAAGACGCCATTGACAAGGTGCCGTTTTCCATTATAATCATGATTTGCGCCATGGGCACACTGATTGGTACCGCAGTTTCGGGCGGTCTTGTCAACAGCCTCTCCTCTTGGGTACAAACAAATATAACCAGCTCCGCAGCTCCTTATTTCCTGCTGGCGGCTGCCTGTACCATGAGCTTCTTCGTAGCCACGCTGGGCGTGGTCATTCCCACGCTTGCCCTGCTGATTGTGCCCCTTGCCGCCAGTACCGGCATTGAACCCATCATTCTGTTCTCGCTGATTTCCGTAGGGGGATTCTACACCGGATCTTCTCCGTTTTCAACCTGCGGTGCGATGGCTCTTGCAGGACTTGAAGATCAGCATGAGGCAGACGTTCTTTTCAAAAAACTGCTGCTCCTGCCTGTTGTCAGCCTCATTTGGCTTGAATTTTGCCTATACACAGGTATTTTGGGAAACTGGGTTGGATAATCCACAATCCGTACCGGAGGCTGTTACGAAAAAAACAGTCTCCGGTTAAAGAGGCTCCTCAATGAATCTTACACAACTGCGGGCTATTGTTTATATAGATATTTACAAATCGCTGTCAAAATCCGCAGCCAAGCTGTTCATTTCCCAAGCTTCGTTAAGCATAGCCATAAAGAAGCTGGAAGAAGAGCTTGGCTGTGAAATTATTAAACGCTCGCCCATAGGGGTCCACCTTACGGAAAAAGGGAAAGAAATCCTAAAACATGCTCAAGTTATCTGCACTGAAATTGATGCGATAACAAACATGAATAAAAACGGAACTCCCCAAAATATAAATATTTCCGTTGGTGTTTCTTCCTATCTCTGCAATATGATTGCCACTCGTGCCATGCTGAAAACCAACGCTTCCACCCCGGAACTGAATATAAAAATCAATGACATTCGTACAAGTGCCAGCAATATTTTTGAAGTGATTTAAGGTACCGTCAGCCATCCATTGCGTTACTTTAAGATAATTGCCTGCACCGCCAATAGCCATACACCCCATAATGAAGAACAATGGTCCAAAGTTCACGGTTTTAATCTTGTCTGCGTCCATAAGCTCTATTTTTGGCAGGAAGCTGATACAAGCAACCAGGCAAAGGGACATACCGGGAGCAAGACCATGGAACTTATCCGTTACAAGCAATATCAAGGTAAAAATAAAGAAAGCTGTTGCAATCTTTTCTTGTTTTGACATGACTCCAAGTTCATTATAACGAGAGACAAGAACTTGTTTTAATGCCTCTTTATCCATTTTTGATGGAAGCAGGAAAACAACAATGCCCACACTCATAATGGTATAAACAGTTGCAGGTACTAAGTTCCATAAAGCATATTCAAACCAGGTAACTGTTCCGCCAGTTACGCCGTTCACCAAATTCATACCGATAACCAAGTCCCCGCCGCCAGTCAGATAACAAAGTTTTGAGCTGGTTACAGCCAAAAATGCAGCCATCATCAGCGCCGTCGCTTCCGTACTTTTTTTCTTGATATCGAGTGCTTCGCAAAGGCTGATGACAATGGCGCAGAAAATCAAACTTTTACCATTTGCAGAGGGGATAAAGGGAGAAACAATATAAATAGCTGCTGCAAGTCCCCAAATAACGCCCACAAAGGAACCTTTCATGGCATACATGCAGCCTAACCCTATACGTTTCCCCAGTCCTGTTGTCTGCAAAATTTTACATAAAATAAAACCGCCGATAACAGTGTTGGGAACGTCAGAAAGCCAGCCCGCATAAATAACTTTTGCAGGAACATGGCACAAAGCCACATACAGAACAGGCAGCACGATACCGGTTGCGATTTCATTGACCAGACCGAAAGCCCAAATAACAACCATAAAAATGGTAATAGCTAAAAACATGCCCATTTCATGAGTCATCGTCTTACCGTCAATAGGCAGCATGAAATAAACAATCGTAGGAATGGCAAGCGATACAAGCCATTTTACCAATAATTGGTTTGCACTCAGAAAATCCATTTTTGCGTTTGTTTGCGACATAAGACCTCCGTTAGAAAACCGCTCAAGCAATTTTCAAACAAGATAGTGAAATTTTTGCGTTTTAAAATTCACAAAGAAGTTTTTCAAATAAGCCATTCCCAAAAGGAAATGGCTTACGAATCTTACACCAATGTATAAAGCGGAAATTCAAAACTGATAGCGTTTGCGGGACAGCTGATCCGGCAATTGCCGCAATGCCAGCATTCAAATTTGTATTCTTCGATAACGTGCGGGGTTTCGCCTTGTTTTTTATCCAAAGCAAGAATATATGCAGGACAATCTTTTACGCACTTTCCGCAGCGGATACATTTTTCCTCATTAAATACCGGGGGCATAGTCATTCTCCTTTTTATGCTGTCTTTTCAATCCAAAAATAGCTTGGCGAACCGTTTTTATTCCGCACCGCCAATCCCTTATCAAGACTTGGATCAAGCTTCGGATAGTCTGAAAGCTTATACATTCCGCGACCGGTTTCTTTTCTCTGTAAACAAGCGCCCAAATGGATTTTGCACAGTTCCAAAAGATCGAACCCTTCCCGCAGCCGCATCAAATCATGCAGATTTTTCGCTTTGACCTTATCCTTGTAGGCGGAAATCAATTCAAGGCGTTTCAAAGCCAATTCCATACCGGGCATATTCCGCCTGAACCCTGCATAATAATCCATAACCTGACGGATAGGACCTTCAAATTCCATATAATTCAAGCCGGTTGTGCTTGCATTTTCAAGCGGAGCCATATCCTTCGCCTTATGTGCCGTGATAACGGCGTCATCAAGTCCGCCCTGCTCTGCGGTCTTCACATCATCGGCGGCATGGTTTGCAGCGACATATCCGCCGCACATCGCTCCTGAAAAACTTGTGAAATTGCAGCCGGCAAAAAGCCCTTTCACGGTTGTTTCCATACGTTCATCGGCAAGCAGCATGCCGGAAAGTGCAATTTCGCCGATTTCCACTTCAAGCGGGGTCGTATGGAAATCAATGCCGCGGGCGGCGCAGTAATCCAAATAGGTTTCCTTATCCGCAGGCATGAGCACATATTGCAGATGATGAACGTCTTCTTTATTCAAATGCCGCATATCCATATAGAACGGAGGACCGTACCCTTCCAGCTGTTCCTGCTCCGTACCCATGATTTGGTTGCGGCGTTTGCCGTTTTCCCACATGGGGTCGTATTTGCCCATGAAACGGTCGCCGAGAGCATTAAGCTCATGACCGCCCATATTGTTGATACCGTTCATTCCCGGAGCGCCCCAACCTTTCGGAAGCATGGTGGTACGCCCGGAAATATCCGCATTGACAACCGCCGCTCCGACTTCATAAGCCAAAGAAAAATAACTGCCTGTCGTAAACGGCGTAAACCAACAGTTAAACGGATTGCCGGTAGAGTTGTTGCCCGCTCTCTGCGCATGCCAGCCAAGGCAGTTGACCGCAACCTTGCAGGAAACAGCCACGGTTTCGCCCGTAAGCACATTAAAGCCCATGCAGCCGGCAATATGGCAGTCTTTTGCAAAAAGCCTCGTGATGACGATGTCATCCAAAACATGGATACCGGGCAATTTACGCACTTTTTTGGCGAGATTTCGTTTAATGGTGCGTCCGTTCACAATATGGAGCCACCATGCCCCGGGCTGCCCGAAACCGACGGAACGGAAACGTCCTCCGCCCTCTTTGGGTTTAAATTCAGTACCGACTTCATCAAGAACGGCAAGGCAGGGTTTGAACGCATCATGCCATTGCGCGAGCTGTTCCCTTTTATAGCCGTATGCGGATTTCATATAAAAATTAATGAACGCTTCCTTATCGTCATACGGTTCATCCGTATCAAGCACCGCCATAAAATGGTCATTGCCGCCGCCGAGCGAACCGGAACTTTCAAGAGTGCCTTTGCCGATCATCAATGCTTCACAGCCTTTTTCAGCCGCTTTCAGCGCCGCACCGATACCGGAAGCGCCGGTACCGAGTATGAGCATATCCGTTTCATACAAAGTACCCCACGATTTTTGGATTGTATTCATAAAAACTCCTTTGGATAAGGTTTTTCAATTCATTTTCCATATCCAGAGAAAAGCAATTATTGTACCAAAAATCACATATCAATAATATCACAATGTTATATCATATAGACACCAATATTGACTATTTTCAAATATCAGAATATTATCCGAGATAAATAAAAAATATGATTTTATCAGATTTTTTTATGATTTTGTTTCATCACCCGTCATATTTCTTCCCATTTTTTCAAGGAAAGCATATTCTATGAAAAAAAATGTCATTTTCGCAACAATCCCTGCCAATTACCGATTTTTGCAAGTTTCGGAAATGCTTGCGCAATGGGAGCAATACATTCAACTCATAAATATTTCTTCTTTTCCGGTCGAGCGTATTTTCTTTTTCATCAATCCGGGAAACATCAAGCATATTCCGCTCTTTTTCAACTATTTGAAAAATCATTTGAACAATACGAAAATCCGTTTCATCAAAATCAATTCAACGCTTGATTTCAACGTGGAAAATTTCAATCATATTTACAGCGTGTTTGCCGAATGGTTTACAAAATTCAATTTTGATACAGCGAATTATAATTACTATCTCTATTTCGCCAAAGGCAATCTTTTCGCCCATTCTTTCCTTATCACCATGCTTATCAACATACGGCACCTTCCATGCCGTATCGTGCACTTAAGAAGAAACCGGAATGCGGTATCCCCCCTTTATGTTCCGGAAATATATGAAGCGAGCTTCGGAAAATGGCTGACAGACATCAGCACCTACGAAAAGGAATATTACGATACGCAGTCGCTGCTCAAATCCTCCATTCCCACGAACAACCCGCAATTCAACAAACTTATCAGCAATATCGAGCATATCGCCGTCCACTCCACAGCCCCCATTTTATTTTTAGGACCGACCGGTTCGGGCAAATCGCAACTTGCCAAACAAGTTTATGAACTGCGGAAAAAAATAGGCACGGTCAGAGGAAGTTTCGTTTCCGTAAACTGTGCGACCCTGCACGGCGATTTGGCATATTCCACCCTTTTCGGGCACATCAAAGGTTCTTTCACAGGAGCGGCAACAAACAGAAACGGATTATTGAAAACAGCGGACGGCGGAATTTTATTTTTAGACGAAATAGGCGAATTGAGTCTTGAACTGCAAGCGCAGCTTCTGAAAGCCATTGAAGAAAAAAGCTATTTGCCCATGGGCGCGGACCAAGAAATACGAAGTGATTTCCAGCTGATTTGCGCAACCAACAAAATTCTCCCGGAAAACATCTCTCAAGGCTTATTCCGCCAAGACCTTTACGCCCGTATCAACTTATGGGAATTTCATTTGCCAAGCCTGACGGAACGTTTGGAAGACATAGAGCCCAATATTGAATATGAAATACGGCGCTTGCGCAAAGAAAAGGGATTGCTTGCGGATTTCACCCCGGAAGCCAAGAAAGCCTATCTTGATTTTGCCACAAGCGAAGAAGCGCTGTGGACGGACAATTTCCGCTCCCTCACGGCAAGCATGGAACGCATGGTGACTTATTCCCTGTATGGCTCAATTACCCTTGAAATTGTTTTGCAGGAAATAGAATTGCTCAAAAAGAACTGGAGTAAGAGGACACCGCCTTTTCAACACGCCGCGGCAGCTTTTCAAACGGCGGAAAAAACCGAACGCTTTCCCCTGCAAAACAAATTGGCAGCCATGCAAAAAACCGTCCATGCAAGCCAGCGGGATTTATTTGACGCAGTTCAGCTTGAGGAAGTTCTCAGCGTTTGCAGAAACGCGAAAACCCGCTCCGAAGCGGGACGGAAACTTTTTTCCGCTTCCAGACAAAAGAAAAAAAGCAATGACGATACAGCAAGGCTGAACAAATATTTAAAAGGATTGAACCTCACATGGGAAGACATACGGCTTTTATGAAAGAAATTCGGCAGTACCGGTAAATCAGCCGAGCGTTTCCCACCAAGAGGAAAAATACGCGGAAGCGAGGTTTGCCAAATCAAGACGTTCCCCTATCATAGGCGTGAGAAGCCGAAAATTTTTGCCCGAACTTGCGGTTTTCACCCGTTCGAAGGGTTCGTTCCACGGGTGATAAGCCAAGGAAAATTTACCGATATGCATGGGAAGCAGATAAGAAGCCTGCAAGTCCGAAGCTGCCTGCACGGCTTCTTCCGGTACCATGTGCACAAAACGCCAGCGCTCATTGTATTGCCCGCAGCCAAGCAAAGCAATATCTATTTTGCCGAATTTTTTACCGAGTCCGGCAAAATGTTCCCCGTAGCCGCTGTCCCCGCTGAAAAACAGTTTCAGATTTTTTGTTTCAAGCACGAACCCGCACCATAACGTCTTATTGCGCACAAGCGTTCTGCCTGAAAAGTGCTGTGCAGGCACAATATTGATATTGATATCATTATCCGAAACAACGGTATCTCCCCAATCACCCTCGATAATCTGTTCTCTTTGAAATCCCCAATGCATTAAATGGGAACTTACGCCAAGCCCGCAAACGACTTTGCCGGTTTTAGGCTGTAACTTTCGCATGGTGGGATAATCCAAATGGTCCCAATGGTCGTGGGAAACAAGCACATAATCGATGAAAGGCAAATCTTCGGCGGCATAAGCCGAAGTTCCGGCGAAAGCTTTTATGCTGAACGAAAAAGGTGAAGCATGAGGACTGAAGACCGGGTCAATCAAAAACCTTTTTCCTGAACATTGCAGAAAGAACGAAGAATGCCCCAGCCAAACCAAGCAATCTTGGACACGGTTCAAATTCTCGAAAGCATGGGTATTGACCGGAACCGGATTTTCGGGAAAAGGATTTTCCTTTTTTTCAAGCAAATAGCGGAAAAGAGAAAAAAGCACGGAACCGTCATCTTTTAAAACAGCCCGTTCCGCCAAGTTATGAAATTCCCCATTGTAATAATGCGGGGAACGCATAAGCGTTTTTTCCAAACCGCCTGCCGGCAGGGCGCCGAACATGTTCTTCCGCAAAAACGCGTAACCGCCTCCGCCAAGCCCTCCGCATGCCAGACAGGCACCGGCGAAAAACCGCAAAAACATTCTCCGTGTCATAAAAACAATGTTCCCCCTTAGATACGTTTGCCTAATTCATACGCTTTATTTGGAAAATCCGTCCGCAAAACGGAACCTGCCGTCCATGTTCCGGAAGCGACAACCCTGCCGGCGTCCTCCCAGCCCAAATAATCCAGGAGCTTCTCATAGTGCGTCAAAATTGGCAGCTCATGGGCGGGGGAATTGTTCGCATACGTCATAAGCAAGACAGCTTTCTTGGGAACATGGATTTGTCCATTAATCGCATAAAACCTGTCGATAACGGCTTTCAGCTGTGCCGATATGCCGAAATAATACATAGGCGTTGCAAAAACCACAAGATCAGCCGGAACAATATGCTCCCGCACAAATTCAAAATCATCTTTAAATACGCATGGACCGTCCATTCCGCAGGAATTGCAAGCAATACAAGGGTGAACGTTTTTCTGTGCGGCATCAAAACGGACGATTTCATGCCCCTGTTCCTTCGCTCCTTTGATAAAATGATCAGCTAAGATATTGGAATTTCCATTTTCACGGGGACTGCCGGTCAGCACGAATATTTTCATTGTTTTTTCTCCTCCTTGTGTTCGGGGTGTTCGGGCGTAAGCATTTTTCATGAAAAGCAAGGCTGATTTCATTCCAAACCCTGTTCCCAGTAACGCCAATCCCGCCCGTTTCATGAATATCCGCCTGTTCATAAAAATCTCCTCTTGTCTTTCATACAAACTATTCCACGTTTTTGTCATTGTAGCAAAACCCCAAACAGGAAAAAGAACTGTTTTTTGCTTTTTCTTGCCTAATACTGCCAAAACGGATATTTCATGTTTTTGCGGCGAGCGCAAAACCCGGAAATACGATTTGACACGCTTTCCTATTAAAGATACACAAACACTTGGAGCAAGAGGATGATATCATGAGTAATTTTGCCTATGACAGAAGAAAAAGAAAACGGCTCAAACCCGCGTATGTCTTTATGGCTTCCCTTCTTGCAACGCTTTTTATTGCAGGCTGTTTCCTTTGTTATTCGAGCAAGCAAGAATACCGCGTAAAACTGGAACGCGTGAAAATCTACGGCAATTATTTTTCCCAAAAAACAAAACTCACCTTTGAAAATTTCGCCCAGAGCCTGCACATACTCTCCCGCGTGATCACGTGGCAAAACGGAAAAACGGATTTATACGAAGAAATTGCGGAGCATTTGATACAAATCATTCCTGAAACCCTCAATATCAACTTGGCGAAAAACGGCATTGTCAGCCATGTTTATCCCTATGAGCGGAATAAAAACGCCCTGGGACACAATTTATTGCTTTCAAAAACCCGCAAAGAGGAAGCCCGGCTTGCCATTACAACAAGGAAAGTCACCATTTCCGGACCGTTCAAACTCGTGCAGGGCGGAACGGGACTTGCGTTCAGGCAGGCGGTATTTCTGCCCAAAACAAATGCCGAAACCATACCCAATACCGAACACCTTACAGACGATGAATATTTTTGGGGCTTCGTCCTTATAACCTATGATTTTCCCAAAATTCTGGAACGGCTGAAATACGATGAATTGTCACTTGCCGGATTTTCTTGGAATTTATGGCGTTTTTCCCCGTCAACAGGCAAAAAGGAAACCATTATTTCTTCTGAAACCCAACTCAACAAAAATACCGAGACCTTTGAAATTCCAATTCAAAACGCAACATGGTATCTTGACATTTCCCCGAAATCCGGCTGGCTTGACCGCAAAAACCTGTTTTTTGAAATCACCGTATACAGCATTATCTGCATTTTGCTTTCCCTGCTTTTGACCATTGTCATCATTTTAAAAACAAAAAATAAAATCATTGAAAGGCAAAGCCGCACCGACAGCCTGACCAATCTGCCAAACAGAAACTGGACTTACAAACTTCTTCGGGAAGCGCTCATAAAGCACCAAAACAGCGCCTATCGGAACGATGAGCCGATACTCTATCTGTGCATGCTGGACTTCAACGATTTTAAACACATCAACGATACGTACGGACACCATATCGGCGATAAGCTGCTTATCGAATTTGCAAAAAGAATATCCCGATGCCTTTTGCCTGAAGAATTTGCCGCACGGCTCGGCGGCGATGAATTTTTAGCCATATTTTACTGCAAAAAGCCTGATGATGATTCCATGCCCACCCGTCTGCAGGGAATACAGAATTATCTTCAGCAGCCCTATCTGCTTGACGGCATATCCTGCATTATGACGGTAAGCATAAGCTATGTCAGCCCTGATAAAAATGTTTTGCAAAATAAGCCTCGCCAGCAAACGGACGAAGAATTTTTCATCGATTTGGCGGACAAGGTCATGTACCATAACAAAAAGAAATACCACCAAGGCAGAGAAAATCAAGAAAGCGAAAAGAGCGGCGGTCTGAACCGGCAGATCGTTTCCATATGATTTTCATAATATTTTTTTCCCGAAAGGAATTATTCCTCCGGTCCCCTATATGGTAATAATACCGTAACGATAAAAAATATCATAAAAAGTGTCGAGAGAGGGACAGGAGAGAACTTTTACAAAATTTTTCCCCTGAAACATTTCCCAATAATTAACAAAAATGCTCTAAATATTATGTTTCGCGCAATACCTGTGAAACGTTCTGATATTCATATTCATCAATTTCGCCGCGCGGCTCTTGTTTCCTTTCGCACACTTCAGGGCATGCTCCAAACAACGCCTTTCCGTTTCCGTTTTGCATAACTCAAGGTCAAACAGCCTATCTTCTTTTGCAAAAAATTCTTCTTTAATGGAAACCTGCCGCATTTCCTGCATTTCCTGCAATTCGCCCGTGGCAATAAAACGAAGTATCGCATTTTGCAGTTCCCGTATGTTTCCTGCCCATGGGGCGTCCATCATTTGGGCAAATACCCGTTCGGGAATACGCGGCGGAGTATCCGTGCCGCTGAAACGTTTCAAAAAGAACCCGATTAAAAGCGGAATATCTTCTTTCCGTTCCCTTAACGCCGGCAAATACAAATCAACCACGCAAATCCGGTAAAAAAAGTCCTCACGCAATTTTTTTTCCTGAAGCATTTGATTTAAATTCCTATGCGTCGCACTGATGATGCGGACATCGCACGCCTTTTGCACCGTCGACCCAAGGGGAGTGAAAAGCTTATTTTCAACAGCATGAAGAAGTTTCGCCTGCATGGCGGGTGAAAGTTCCGCAACTTCATCAAGAAAAAGCGTGCCTTCATGGGCGGCTTCCAAAAATCCCCGGCTTGTGGAATGGGCATTGGTAAACGCCCCTTTCACATATCCGAAAAAAGCGCTTTCCATGAGCGTTTCCGGAATTGCCGCACAGTTGACGGCAATAAACGGCTTGTCTTTTCTCGTTCCTGCTTCATGAATGATTTTTGCGAGCAAAGACTTGCCTGTTCCTGTTTCTCCAAGAATGACGACATTGATTTCACTTTTTGCCAAACGCAGGGCTTTTTCAATGACATTTTTCATTTTAGGCGATTGGCTGATGAAAAAGCCATCTTTTTCCCGCAGCAATTTGATTAAATTTTTATTTGCCGCAAGCAGTTCTTCTTTTTCTTCCATTAATTGCTTTTCTTTTTGTATTTCCTCCGTCTTGTCAATAAACGTGCTCACTAAAAGCGTATCGTCCTCCTTTTTAAAAACAGTCGGAATTTCTGTTACGTAACGGATTGAATTTTGTACGGAATATTTCCAGTCATATTCTTTTTCCGAAACAATGTTCTGATAATTGTTTTTGCTTAGTTCCCGATATTTTTTACGGTCAAGGGAATGAATGAACGTTTCGACAGGCTTTCCGGCTATCTCCTTGGGGGAAGCACAGCCCAACAGGGCGGCATAAAGTTTGTTGGCAAGCGTGATATGCCCGTTTAAAATAATGGCAATCGGAAGCGGAAACCGCATGATAAGTTCCCCGAGCAAAGGACTGTTCCAATACAAATGGCGCAGTGAAATAAGCTGAAAAGACATGATAGCCCCGATTAATTGCCGATTGCCGTCAAAAACCTTGCTTGCGATAACCCATAACAAACTTTTGTCATTGATATTTTTTTCAATTTTTAAAAACCCGTAACAGATGTCGCCAAAAAAATTCAAACTCGGAAATTCTTTTTCCCTGTCGGTATCTTCCATAAGAAGCAAATCGACGGGCAAAACTTTTTGCGTATGATAAAATATTTTCCAATAGTTATCGGTATGCAAGACATCTTTTTCACTAACGCCCGTCAACTTTTCGTTTATTTTATTCCACCATGTGACTTCATGCTTTAAATTAATTGCAAAACCGGCAAACTGCTGGCTGAAGTAAAAAAAATTTTCCGCAAAAGACATAGTATTTCCTTGCAAAGGCTAAATGTTTTTTAGAACAAATAATGTCAATACTGACATATAGTGACAAGTTTGTCAATACATATTTCATATCCATTCTTTCATAACATATTGATTTAATAAATTTTTAATTTAAATACCATACTGACAAGAATGTCACTATTTTTCTCATTTCCATTGAACTCTCAGACAACACGCTAAAATAATAAAATTTTTCACAATTGGTCTTATCCTTGCAAAAACAGAATCATAAAAAAAATTTATTCATTCTTTCAACAACAACCTTTATGAGGAGGTTTTGATGAGTTTCACAACAAAAACATATGAAACCGATGTGCTTATCCTCGGTTCCGGAATTTCAGGCTGCGGTGCCGCCATCGCCGCAAAGAAAGAAGGCGTCGATGTTTTGCTTGTCGATAAAGGCGTCCTTGAAAGTTCCGGCAATATCGGCGGGGGAAACGACCACTTCATGGCTGTGCTCAACGAAGCGGAACACGATACGTTTGAAGACATGCGCAAATATTACGTTACGCCGACTTCCGGAATAACCGACACCATAGCCTATAATTTTTACAAAGCCATGCGTCCTTGCCTGGAAGTTCTTGAAGAATCCGGCATAGAACTTTTGCGCAATCCGGACGGAACCTATGTCCGTTCCGCAGGTTTCGGGCAGCCCGGACCATGGTGGATACATATCAACAAAGGGTATACCGTAAAATCAAAAATCGCAAAATACATCAAAAATCTTGGTATCCGCGTTGTGAACAACTTTTTTGTCACAAAACTGTTAAAAGACGGAGACCGCATTGCCGGCTGTGTCGGTTTTGATGTTTTGAAAGGCGACTTCGTCACTGTCCGCTGCAAAACAGCTGTTATCGCTTTCGGCTTGTCAGCCCAGCGGGTATCCACAAATTCAACACGCAAACCTTTCAACTGTTGGTATTCCCCCTATGTCACAGGCAGTCAGATCATATTGCCTTTGGAAGCTGGCGCTGCCGTTTTAAATCTCGATATTGCCGATAAGGGCACACTGCTGCCTAAAGGATACGGAGCTCCCGGCATGAACGGCATCAACAATATGGGCGGTCACGAATTGAACGCCAAAGGCGAACGCTTTATGGGCAAATACGATCCCAATTGGGAAAACTGCCGCCGCCGCGACCAAATCATGGGCACATTCCAGGAAGCGCTTGAAGGAAGCGGACCTCCGTTCTATATGGATATGCGCCATTTCAGTAAGGAAGACGCAAGGCATCTCCAATACGACCTTATGCCCGGCGATAAGGAGACCTATTTGGATTATTGCCGCGCAAGAAATATCGATTTCACCAAAGAACCGCTGGAAGTCGAAATAGGGGAACGCATGATCGGCGGTATCATCAAATGCGATGACGAACAGGAAACCCCTATTAAAAACCTTTATGCCGCAAGCCTTTTGGCAACATTTTCCTGCTGCATGGGCATAGGCTGGACAGCGGGCGAACATGCCGCAAAACGTGCGAAAACCGTTGATATGCCAAACTTGCAGGAAAAAGATTTTGAAAAAATGCACGATGAAATTTTCGCGCATTTCAAAGAAACAAAATCTGAAAATGCAATCACATACACGGAATTTGAAGATGCCATCCGCCAAGTCATGGATTATTATGTCGGCTTCAACAGAACGGAAAAAGGCATGCTGCAAGCATTAAAGAGCATGCAAACCATTGAGGAATACATTCCCCGGCTTGAAGCGGCAACGCTGCGCGAACT
This sequence comes from Desulfovibrio sp., assembly GCA_003512875.1. Taxonomy (GTDB): domain Bacteria; phylum Desulfobacterota; class Desulfovibrionia; order Desulfovibrionales; family Desulfovibrionaceae; genus Taurinivorans; species Taurinivorans muris. Next base: position 13,554 of record DONZ01000036.1, read on the forward strand.
CATGAGAATACGCGAAAGTTTGGAACTCTTTAAACTTGTGCGCATTTACATTCAAGCCTGTTTGCAGCGTAAGGAATCAGGACGGGCTATGTATAACCGTACGGATTATCCGAACCTCGACCCTGCATACAATAAATGCCTGATCACCAGTCTGGACGAAAGCGGAGTTCCGCATTTTGACTGGACGAAATAAGGCTTGAAATATCAATAAGCAATTAAAAATAACCTTAAAAGGAGTAAGATATGCCTCCTGTTTTTGACGCAACAAAATGTAAAAAATGCCGTAAATGTGTGACACGCTGCCCCGGATATTTGCTTGAAATGGGTGAAAAAAAACCGGAAGTGCGTTTTCCGAACGAATGCTGGCACTGCGGCTGCTGCCGTATCGCCTGCGAACACGAAGCAATCAGCTTTGAATTTCCTCTTTACACAAGAGTTTGAAGCCTGCAAACAAAACGCCGATACATATCCGGCACGTTAACCCATAACAACACTCTGACATGCAATTTTTTTTGCATGTCAGGGCGGAAAAACGCCGTATCTTTTTCACATTCTTTTCCCGTACATTAAATCAGCACATTAAATCAGCTGGGAGCAATAAAAATAAGTTGCTGACAACGGCAATAAAAAAATTTTTAATGTGATAAAATAAAAAAATCACAAGCTCGACAGTTGAAAATCACCTTTTGAGAGGATTTTATGGAAGCGACAGCACCCCAAAACACTGCACTACAATCTAAAAACATACGCTATTATATCAACGCATTCATCACAATAGCCATTATGTTCGGTTTCGGTTATTTGCCTCCCATAGCCCCCATCACCCCCCTTGGAATGAAAATTTTGGGAATATTCCTTGCGCTGCTCTACGGCTGGACTTTTGTCGACCAAATATGGCCCAGCATATTGGGAATGATAGCACTGAGCCTGACCGGCTACGCACCGCTTGACACGCTTATGAAAAGCGGCTTTGGCAACAATACCGTCCTTCTCATGTGGGGCATGCTTTTAATCGCTTCACTGGTTGATTCCGCAGGCGTAAGCAAATTCATCGCCACCTATTTCATTTCACGGAAATTCGTTTTGGGAAAACCTTGGATTTTGATTTTCACCTTTTTCTTCACCATTTTCCTTATGTCGGCAATGACGTCATCCGTACCGACCATTGTCGTGGGCTGGGGGATTTTATACTGCATTCTCAACCAATTAGGATACAAAGCGGGCAATCCCCTATCCTCTTACATGGTGGTCGGCGTCGTTTATTCCAGCCTTATCGGTTTGGCGCTGTTTCCTTGGAAAGTGCTTCAAATGGTTGTTTTGGGCATGTTCGCAAATACGGCGGGCTATCAGCTTGAATATTCCCTGTATATTGCGCTGACGTTTCCTATCAGTATTGCCGCCATTACCGGTTATGTTCTTTTGGGCAAATTTTTCTTCCGTTTGGATGTTGAAAAGCTGAAGCTCGTCACTCAAGATTCCTTTGACCCGAAAGATTTGGAAATCAACACCAACCAAAAAATCATCATTTCCATGCTTGTTTTATTGGTTATCTTATTGATAGCGCCCAGCATCATGCCGAAAACATGGGCTGTCACAAAGATACTGCGGGGTATCGGAGCGCACGGCGTGACGTTCCTTATCCTCGGCATATTCGTATTCCTGCGCTTTAACAATAAGCCAATGATCAACATCAGAAAGTCTTCCAGCGACGTGCAATGGGACTGCATTTTCCTGACCGCCGCCATGCTTCCCTTTACCGCGGCGCTCAATGCCGAAAGCACGGGTATCAATGCCTTTTTGGTTGAAAAATTCAGTATTTTGTTTACCGGACTTTCACCGAACCTCTTCATTTTCCTTGTCATACTCATAACCATCACTTCCACCCAGTTCATGAACAATGCAATTTGCGGGGGGATTTTGTTCTCTATCGTTTACCCCTTTGCGGTA